>JALNVG010000058.1 GCA_023227685.1 Bacteroidaceae bacterium | reverse complement strand
TGATTATTAATTGCAAAGATAAGATTTTTATTACATTTGTCGAATATTTTATTGAATTGTTAACATGGAACAGCTACTTCATTATATTTGGAAACATAAAATATTTCCTCTTAACACATTATACACTACCGGAGGATTATCTGTTGAAGTTATTGATGCGGGATTGCATAATTCCGATTCCGGACCGGACTTCTTTAATGCTAAATTGAAAATTGATGGTACGGTTTGGGTGGGCAACGTAGAGATACATACGCTTTCGTCTGATTGGTATCGTCACGGACATGATCGCGACAAAGTGTACGATTCGGTAATCTTGCATG
Organism: Bacteroidaceae bacterium; assembly: GCA_023227685.1. Taxonomy (GTDB): domain Bacteria; phylum Bacteroidota; class Bacteroidia; order Bacteroidales; family Bacteroidaceae; genus JALNVG01. The sequence continues at coordinate 12,631 of JALNVG010000058.1, read as the reverse complement.
TCGTGTCGACGGTTGATTGTGAAGTGCTTCGCTCCAATGGTGAACATATTTCTCAAATACAGCTCACTTGTCCAGAGAAGGTAAAGTCTCATTACGATGAATTATGTTGTGCTGATAAATATCCTCCTTGCCATTCGATAATATCTTCACTCTCGCCGTTTATGGTTCATTCGTGGCTCACGGCATTGCAGGTTGAACGGTTTGGGCAAAAAGCCAAACAGATAGAAGAGCGCTTAAAGCGTTGTAATGGTTATTGGACAGATGCTTTCTTTATTACAATTGCCCGTAATTTCGGATTTGGACTGAATGGTGATGCTTTTGAATATTGGGCAGGTTTGCTCTCTTTTGGGGCAATAAAAAAGTATAGAGATGATTTGTTTCAGGTGGAAGCTTTCTTTTTTGGTCAGGCTGGTTTGCTTGAGAAAGAAGATGGTGACGAATATTACATCCGTTTGAGAAAAGAATTTCTTTATATGCAGCATGTTTTTGATTTGCCATCAATGGATGCAACCAGGTGGCGTTTTCTTCGGTTAAGGCCGGATAACTTTCCATATATACGAATTGCTCAGTTGGCATATCTATATAAACAAGGAGAAGGATTATTCTCTAAATTAATGGAGATAAAGACATTGAAAGAAGTAAGAGAGCTCTTGTCTATTCATACTTCTGCTTATTGGGAAGATCATTATATCTTTGGTCGGCTTTCGGTACATCAAGAGAAAACGGTTGGCGTAAATTCGTTGAATTTGATCATCATCAATACAGTGATTCCGTTTTTATATGCGTACGGAGCCCATAAGTCGCAAGAAGAACTATGTAATCGTGCGGTTTCTTTTTTGGAAGAATTAAAGGTTGAAAATAATTATATTACTCGTAAATGGAACAAAGCCGGACTATCGGTTGCTACTGCGGGCGATAGTCAGGCTTTGATTCAATTGCAAAAAGAATATTGTGATAAAAAGAAATGTTTGTTTTGTCGTTTCGGTTATGAATTCCTACGACGGTAAACATCTTTTTTTATGAAGATAAATTTAGAACTTGAGAGTTACATTACCCATAATACGGTTATTAGTCACAGAATGAGTGTTTTTGACTTTACCATTTTCTAAATCTATTGTGCCGTATTTAGCTTTGCAGACAGTGCCTTCAATCCCAAATTTCCAATGAGGGAGGTTATAGGTTAAATCAAGGCCTACATTAGCCAATTGATCCATGTTCGTTGCATTTCCGTAGATTGGTGATGTGCTTTCTAAGGCGTCATTTGAGCCTAAGTTCTTCATATATCCAACGAAAATGCCTTCTTTCCATTTCTTTCCATAAACGATGTTTAACCATGAACTTGAAGTTGTGATAGGAGTGTATTCTTGTTTTCCTGTTTCCTTGTTGATAGAATTTGCTTTTACACCGAAACCTCCTATACAACCGGTTGTGTCAAATTAGATCCCATTGTGGATTTTGCAGCAAAAAACCATTTGTCTTTGGCATATTTTAAATGTGCTTCGTAAGAAATGGTCGTGATTCGTTCATTCGTTTTATAAGTTCCTCCTGTTCCTTCTGTATATAGAAGAGGTCTTAATGATAATACTTCTGCACCGACACCAGCAAGAAAATTTTTGGAAACATAGTTAACTCCACCAAAGATTTCAGGAATGCCACTATTTCTAATATATTCCTCGCTACTACCTTTTGGTCCTTTGGAATTGAATAATGTTTGCCAAACAAGTGCACCTGTTAATTGCAAGTGACTGTTTGTGTAACGATAGCGTATTTGTGGTGAACGGGAAAATGGTTGAAATGGAGCTCCTGTGGCAAGGTTAATGACATCAGGTGAAACATCTCCGAAAAGCGGATGCCATGTTTGTCCGACCAGTAACGTTGATTTGCCCCAATCCAGATTAAAGTAGGCGTGACGCATGCGGACAACACCTATTGTCGTGCTAAATCCGCGGAAGTCCATTTCAATTTTTGCAGTAGCTTTGGCTCCTAAGAAATCAGGAACAGCTATCTTTAATCCCATGCGTGTATGCATGCAATACATCGTCCCGTTGGTGTAATTATTTAAATCCCCATTAGCGCCATCTATTTTATCTAAAGGATAGAGACAATAGCCGCCATCAGCAGATTCCTGGCTTGCGTGGCTGTTGTAAAGTACGTAATTCCGCATTTCACCATAAAGTTTGACTTTGACGTTTTCCAGTTGCGCAAAGCTTTGTAGTGCGAAAGCTAAACTTAAAGTAAGGATAACAAGTTTTTTCATTGAGTAGTATTTTTATTTTTTCGGTTGCAAATGTACAAGTTGATTTTAATTTAGCCAAATAGTTTGATCCTTTTTCCGTCAAAACAAGTGCATTTTTTATCCGGATTCCTTTGGATGTGTTTATAATTGTGAATTGATTACTTTGAGTTAAAATGGTAATTAGTCTATATTTTATAATAATTCATCTTCAATTGTAGATGATTAATCGATAAAATCTATTTTTTCTTTGTTGAAAAAACATCCTTAATAATCTATAATTTATTCTTTGATTCTATAGAATGTTAAAGAATTATCTGTTATATTTGCACAAAACTGTTATTAATATTCGAGTTTTGTATGAGAATCTTCATAGTAGTCACGTCAATCTATTATAGATAATGTGTTTTTCGGATATTGAGTATATATAGGTTATTAATAATAATATGGTATTAGTTCGTAAATTATGAGTAAAAATTATTTATTGTTAACTCGGTTGAGTTATGTATTTGCCATGGTTGCAAGTGTTTTTGTACTAGCATCTTGTGGAGGTAAGCAATCTGGAACGAAAGGGGATAATGAATTTGCTGTTCGTACATTACAAGGTAGTGATGTTGAATTAAACAATTCATATCCCGCTGTTATAAAGGGTGAACAGGATATCGATATCCGTCCTAAAGTATCGGGATTTATTACTCGTCTTTGTGTGGATGAGGGATCTGTTGTGAAAAAGGGGCAACTACTGTTTAAGATTGATGATGTCCAATATAAAGAGGCGCTCAATCAAGAAAGAGCTACTGTTGATCTGTCAAAAACTGCGGTGGCAACAGCTCAGTTGACTTATGATAATAATAAGAAATTGAACGAACAGAAGATCATAGGTTCCTATCAGTTACAGACTTCTGCCAATTCATTGGCTACGGCCAAAGCGTCATTGGCACAGGCCAAGGCTGCGTATGTAGCTGCTAAGCAGAATTTTGATTATTGTTCTGTGACGAGTCCAAGTAACGGTGTTGTGGGCTCTATACCTTATCGTGTAGGAAGTTTGGTTAGTGCCTCTAGTGCGGAAGCTTTAACCACGGTATCTAATATAAAAAAGATGTATGTTTATTTTTCAATGCCTGAGCAACAATTACTCGTGCTCACTCGTCAGGCAAATAATGATAAGGCCAATGCAGCATTGTCTACATTTCCTCCTGTCAAACTACAACTTGTTGATGGAAGTATGTATGGGCAGACAGGAAAGGTGGCGACGGTTAGCGGTGTAATAGATCAAAAGACAGGTTCAATCAGTGTACGTGCCGATTTTGATAATCCTGCATATTTGCTCAAAAGTGGCGGTTCCGGAATAATACTTATTCCTTATGTTGCCAAAGATGCTATATTAATTCCACAGAATTCTACAGTAGAGGTACAAGATCAAAAGTATATTTATCTTGTAGGAAGTGACAACAAGGTAAAATATACAAATATCACTGTTGCCGATGTGGATGATGGACAAAATTATATCGTAACTTCAGGATTAAAGGCTGGCGATCGTATTGTTGTTGAAGGAGTTTCAAAACTTTCGGATGGAATGTCCATAACACCAATTACAGAAGCCAAAGCTACTGCCAAAATAAAGCATGCTCAACAAATGGGAGCTGCTCTTGGTAAAAAATAACTTATTATATAGAAGAAATATATGAAATTAGATAAATTTATTAATCGTCCGGTACTCTCTACGGTGATTTCCATCCTCATCGTTATTTTGGGTATTATTGGACTTATTTCGTTACCTATTGAGCAGTATCCGGATATTGCACCTCCTACCATTATGGTAAGTACGACTTATTCAGGTGCCGATGCAGAAACTGTTATGAATAGTGTAATCACTCCATTGGAAGAATCAATTAATGGTGTGGAGAATATGACTTATATGACCTCTACGGCCACCAATGATGGTTCGGCTTTGATTACGGTCTATTTTAAACAAGGTACAAATTCGGATATGTGTGCCGTCAATGTACAGAACCGTGTGCAACAGGCACAAAATCTGTTACCTTCGGAAGTTGTGCAAGTTGGTGTTACTACAGAGAAACGCCAGCCCAGTACGTTACTTATATTTTCACTGACAAGTGATAAGGGACAATACGATGAGCGCTTTTTGGCCAACTATGCTGCCATAAACGTTATACCTGCTATTAAACGTGTGAAGGGTGTAGGAAGTGCTGAAACCTTTGGCGCTAAAACTTATGCGATGCGTATTTGGCTTAATCCAGATGCCATGAAGCAACACGGCTTGATGCCGAGTGATATTACGGCTGCTCTTGCCCAACAGAACATAGAAGCTGCTCCCGGTCAATTTGGAGAGAATAGTGATAATTCTTATCAATACGTCATGCGCTATAAAGGACGTTTGCGTACTTCCTCAGAATTCAATGATATTATTATATCAAGTGACCAAAATGGAAATACTATTTATTTGAAAGATGTAGCTAAAGTTCAGTTGGGTGCCCTTTCTTATTCGGTAAATAATCAACTTAATGGAAAACCTGCTGTAAGTGGTATGATTTCTCAAATTGCAGGATCTAATGCTAATGATATAGTTAAGAATGTAAAAGCTACATTGAAGGAACAGGCAAAATCATTCCCTCCGGGTATGAAGGTTGAGTATACGATGGATGTCACAAACTTCCTTTATGCTTCTATAGCCGAGGTTATAAAAACTTTGTTTGAAGCTTTTTTGCTTGTGTTCATCGTTGTTTATATCTTTTTGCAGGATTTTCGTTCTACTTTGATTCCTGCGATTGCAGTTCCGGTTTCTTTGATCGGTACGTTCTTCTTTCTTTATCTTTTTGGCTTTTCTATTAATTTGCTTACTCTATCGGCATTAGTACTGGCCATTGCAATAGTGGTGGATGATGCTATAGTTGTGGTTGAAGCAGTACATGCCAAGTTGGATTTGGGATATAAATCTGCACGTTTAGCAAGTATTGATGCTATGAATGAAATATCGGGAGCTATTATTTCAATTACTTTGGTAATGGCAGCTGTATTTATTCCGGTTTCTTTTATTAGTGGAACAAGTGGTACCTTTTATAAAGAATTTGGTGTTACAATGGCCATTGCTATTGTAATATCCGCATTAAACGCTTTAACTCTTAGCCCTGCATTATGTGCTATATTATTGAAGCCTCATGCTGAAAAAGGGGAACAGAAACTTTCGCTCGTCAATCGTTTCCATACTTCTTTTAATACTGCATATGGTGTTGTGTTGTCTAAATATAAGAATGGCATTCAACATTTTATCAATCATAAAATTATTTCTTTCGGATTAGTAGTTATCGCTGTTATTGTGATGGTTGTATTGATGCGTACGACACCTTCAGCTTTGGTACCTGATGAAGATACAGGTACTTTATTTACTACAGTATCGTTACCTCCGGGAACAAGTCTTGATAAGACAAAGTCAACGATGAATACAATAGGTAAGATGTTTGATAATAATCCAGCCATTGATAATACTGTTCAGATTATAGGTTATAATTTTATAGCTGGTCAAGGCAGTAATTTCGGAACATTTATTATCAAACTGAAACCTTGGGATGAACGAAATTCCAAGCAGAGTGCAACAGCTGTGTTGGGCATGATTTATGCTCAGACTGCTGCAATGAAAGATGCTCAGGTGATGGCTTTTGCTCCTCCAATGATACCCGGTTTTAGTGCATCCAATGGTTTAACGTTCAGTATGCAGGATAAAACCGGTGGCTCGGTAAATAAGTTCTTCGGGATTACCAATCAATTTTTGGCAAAGCTGAACCAACGGCCCGAAATTCAGTATGCTATGACATCTTATAATCCGAATTATCCTCAATATATGATTGATGTGGATGTGGCAAAATGTAAGCAGAGCGGTATTAGCCCGTCAACTGTTTTATCTACATTGCAAGGTTATTATGGTGGTTTGTATGCATCCAACTTCAATAGCTATGGTAAGCTTTATCGTGTTATTATACAAGGCGATGCTAACAAGCGGGTAGATCCGAATTCTTTAAATAGTGTTTATGTGCGTACAGGAAGCTCTATGGCGCCGATATCCGGATTTATTAAGTTAAATAAGATTTATGGACCTTCTAATATCGGTCGTTTCAACTTGTTTACAGCCATCAATATAAATGCAGCTCCAGCCGATGGTTATACTACCGGTGATGCTATTAAAGCGGTGAGTGAAGTGGCTGCAGAGACCTTGCCACAAGGTTATGGATATGATTATTCCGGTTTGACCCGTTCTGAAAATGAATCAAGTAATACTACGGCATTGATTTTTGTACTCTGTCTGGTATTTGTTTTTTTGATATTGAGTGCTCAATATGAAAGTTATATTTTGCCATTGGCTGTTATTCTTTCTATACCATTTGGTTTGGCCGGAGCGTTTATTTTTGCCAATATCTTTGGGCACAGTAATAACATTTATATGCAAATATCTTTGATTATGCTGATTGGTCTGTTGGCTAAGAATGCCATTTTGATTATCCAGTTTGCCCTTGAACGTCGGCAGACAGGTATGGGAATTCGTTGGAGTGCCATTTTGGGCGCAAGTGCGCGTCTTCGTCCTATCTTGATGACTTCTATGGCTATGATTGTCGGTTTGCTTCCATTGATGTTTGCTTCGGGTGTAGGAGCTAATGGTAACTCAACTTTAGGAGCTTGTGCAGTAGGTGGTATGTTGATCGGTATGATTTGTCAGATATTTGTTGTTCCGGCTTTGTTCGTTATCTTCCAGTATCTGCAAGAGAAGATTAAACCTATAGAATTCCATGATGTGAATGACGAAAGTACAGATACTGAATTACAGCAGTATACCAAACCTGTAGAAGTAAAAAAATAAAATGGTTATGAAGAAAATAATAATATTATTAGGTTGCACGCTCTTTTTGAGCAGTTGTGGCATATATACACATTACAAAAGACCGGATGTTAATACGGCTGGTTTGTTTCGTGATTCGGTAAGTGCGGCCGATACGCTTTTGGCAAATGACACGACGAGTTTCGGCAATTTGCCTTGGCGTTCGGTATTTACCGATCCGGATTTGTGTGTATTGGTTGATTCGGGTTTACAGAATAATAAAGATTTGCTTACCGCTTCGCTTACGGTAAAAGAAGCGCAAGCTCAATTAATGTCAGCACGTTTGGCATTTCTTCCTTCATTTGCTTTATCTCCTTCAGGGACGGTAAGTTCATGGGATAAAGGAAAGGCTTCACAAGTTTATTCGCTGCCGGTGCAAGCTAGTTGGTCTCTTGATTTGTTTGGATCGCTTACAAATGCCAAAAGGTCGCAAAAAGCCGTTTTGTTGCAGTCAAAAGATTATCAGCAGGCTGTACGTTCCGAGGTGATAGCAAATATTGCTAATAGCTATTATACCTTGTTAATGCTTGATCGTCAATTGGAAATTACAGATTCCATGTCTGTTCTTACCAAAGACACGTGGAGAATGATGATAGCTCAGATGAAACTCGGAATGGTTAATGAGGCTGCTGTTCGTTCGAGTGAGGCTAATTACTACTCGGTGAAGGCAAGTATTCCTGAATTGCAAAGACAAATCAGGACAACGGAGAATGCTCTTTGCTTATTGTTAGGAAAAGCTCCTCAAACAATCAAACGTGGAAAATTAGATAATCAAACTCTACCTCAGACTTTCAGCACCGGAGTTGGTATTCAATTATTGAGTAATCGTCCCGATGTACGTAGTGCGGAGATGAATTTGGCCTCTTGTTATTATCAGACAAATGCTGCTCGTTCAGCTTTTTATCCTAGTATAACAATAACCGGTAGTGCCGGATGGACGAATAGTTCGGGTATAAGTATTGTTAATCCCGGAAAATTGCTGGCATCAGCAGTAGGGAGTTTGACACAACCTTTATTTGCCAAAGGAAAGTTGATAGCTGCTCTTAAGGTGGCCAAAGCCGAACAGCAAAAGGCTTATTTGAGTTGGCAGTATGCTATTCTCAATGCTGGCTCCGAAGTGAGTAACGCATTGATGCTTTATCAATCGTCCACCCAAAAGAGTGGTTTTGAGTCAAAGCAGGTTGAAAGTCTTCAAAGAAATGTAGTAGTGACCAAGGCACTTTATCAGATGCAATCTTCTTCTTATCTTGAAGTTGTGTCAGCCCAGCAATCACTGCTTTCTGCTCAACTTTCGAAGATTAGTGATGACTTTTATAAGATGCAGGCCGTTGTGAATTTATATTATGCCTTAGGTGGTGGTAGATAATTAGAAAATTAAAAACATAAAAATATGATTAGTCCACAAGCAGTAGTTGATCCTTCTGTAAAAATTGGGAATAACGTTAAGATATATCCTTTTGCTTATATTGAAAAAGATGTGGTTATCGGTGATAATTGCATAATCTATCCGTATGTGAGTATAATGGAAGGTACCACAATAGGTGCTTACAATTATGTTCATCAAAATACGGTGTTGGGAGCTTTTCCTCAGGATTTTGATTTTAAGGGAGAAAAGACCGAATTGGTTATTGGTGATCATAATATCATTCGTGAAAACGTAGTAATCAATCGTGCTACTCATAAGGGACACAAGACGATTATCGGCAATTATAACGTTCTTATGGAGGGTGTTCATATCTCTCATGGTACAATAGTCGGCAATGATTGTGTATTGGGATATGGTACGAAAGTGGCCGGTAATTGCGAAATACATGATCATGCCATTTTGAGTAGTAATGTTATTGCTAATCCTAGAGTAAGGATAGGCAAAGGTGCCGTTGTACAAAGTGGTTGCCGCTTCAGTAAGGATATTCCTCCTTATATTGTTGCTTCTCATAATCCTATTTGCTATGATGGAATAAATAGTACGATCTTGTCAAGATTGGAAATAGATGAGAAGGTACAGAAGCATATAGCTAACGCCTATCGGCTGATCTTTCATGGTATGACAAGTACCTTTGATGCTACTCAACAGGTCAAGGAGCAAGTGCAATCGAGCCCTCAGATTCAGGATATTATAGATTTTGTCAATTCTTCTTCATTAGGGATCATTTGCAAATAATCTTTGCTTTAATATAGAAAGAGAAATGAGGTGCATCATAATTGATGTATCTCATTTTTTATAAGGTGAGAATATCTTTTAATCGGAAGTGTAAAAGTTTTTATTTTGTTAAACAATCGTTCGTGTTATTTCGTTATTACTAAAAATATATAGAATGTTATGTCAGAACTATCAGAAGAAGCTATCAACAATCTTTTCAAATTTCAGCGGAATGAAATCACAGAAGGCACAGTGTATAGACGGTTGGCCTCTATAGAGAAGAATAAAGAGAATAAGGATGTTTTGATTCAAATAGCAGAAGCTGAGGATAAACATTATCTTGATTTGAAGAACTTTACACATAAAGATGTGGGTCCTAACAAGTGGCTTGTTGCTAAATATTATTGGATGGCTCGTCTTTTGGGTTCTACATTTACTGTTAAATTGATGGAATCGGAAGGAAACAATGCTCATTCCATCTATTCAAATCATATGGAAAATGAGGATTTGCAACGTATGGCCCGTGATGAAGAAGCTTATGAGAGTAAATTGATATCTCTTATCAATGAAGAAAGGCTTTATTATATGGGTTCTGTCGTATTGGGATTGAATGATGCCTTGGTAGAGTTTACCGGAGCCCTTGCCGGTTTTACTTTAGCTCTCAGTGATCACAGGCTTATAGCACTCACCGGTAGTATTACCGGCATTGCGGCTGCACTTTCAATGGCCTCATCAGAATATCTATCCACTAAATCAGAAGGCGGAAAGACAAAACATCCGGCCAAGGCTGCTATTTATACCGGCATAGCATATCTGATAACGGTGACTGCTCTGGTTACTCCTTTTATCTTGATGCAGAATGTTTTGCAGGCTATGTGTGTGATGCTTCTTATGGCGTTAATTATCATTGCGTTATTCAATTATTATTATGCTGTGGCACGTAGCGAGAGTTTTAAAAAGCGGTTCGTTGAAATGGCAGTATTAAGTTTTAGTGTTGCCGGCATCAGCTTTCTTATCGGTTATCTGCTTAATGTCTTTACCGGGATCACTACCTAAAAGTCTTTAGATAGTTTTATTTATTTGGAAACTTAAATCATGCCCTTAGGATATTGATTTAAGTTTGCTTTATTTTTAAGTCTATTTCTTTATCATATTAAGGTGAGATCTTCATTGTTTTATTCTCTTTTCTTACTTCAATTACTCTAGCCCGTGTGCGCGGGCTATCTGGCCCGCGTATGGAAACTATATAGCCTGCGTATGGAAACCGGATAGCCTCCATACACGGGCTAGAGTAATCTAATCTATAAAAAGACTAATCAAGCTATTCCCGTAGGTTAAAGTAATTGCAAAAAACGATATGTATTATTGTTGAGGCATCAATCAATTCTTATAAAAAAGAAAATCCGCAACTCTTGATAAATAATAACAAGAGCTGCGGATTTTTATTATAAAATCTTTTTAATACCGAATCAGTCCATCTTAAGTTGATGTAGTATAGGGCTGATGACAAAACTAAATTCATAATTTTGATACGGTAGCATATACTCTTTCATAGGTATTGCACCCCAACTATTGATACAGCCCAAGCCCATTTGAGCTTTATCGATACAGAAGTTGGTGAGGTTTGCCTTCGGCACTTGCGTGGAATGACGTTGATGTTTGTATGTTCCGTCATCCAGAGATTCGATGGTATAATTAAGAGCGGATGCGGAAAAGGGTTCCTCACCTACGAATTGTAGGCCCGAACCGCCTGCGTTCAAGAGTTTCCACCAGCGAATATCGGTTTTCGTTCCGTTTTCTTGCGGACGTATATAAGGATAGAATTGCTCGGCTACCGTTTGACGATATTTTCCTATAAGAGAAGAATGGTTGCGGTCGATGTAATTTTCTCTTGGCCCACGACCATAATACTCGATTTCATCGAAATTAACCGGCATTTTCAGCTGCATGCCAAAACGGAACATGTCTGATACTTCTTTGTCAGAGCCTGCAACCATTTTTTGTGTGATTTTAATCTTGCCTTCGTTATTGATAACATAAGTAAGGTAGAGTTTTCCACCAACTTTTGTTATGTCATATTCGGTGTTAATTACAGCCATACCGTCTTTTATCTCTTGTTTCATCGATATCAATTTCAAACCGGGATCTTTCCAAACGGCAAATTTATTTTCTAGGTCTGCACCAAAGTCATTATCGGTCGGAGCACGCCAGAAATTCGGAGTAAGTTTACTACCTTCTTTCATCATCGATAGTCCATCGGCATCGTAACGGGTCATGTAGCCGTCACTCTTGTCAAATTCGATAGTAAAGTTATCGTTGGAGATAATAAGATAATTGATGTCGTTATTTTTGATTACAGGTACGGGAGTTATGATATTAGGCAATGTCTTATTTGCCAATTGTAACTTTGGAGCCTTGTAATCGCGGAGGCTCAATTGGTCATAAGCCACAGTTTCATCAGCGGGCAATAGTCCCTCGGTGGTTTTCAACTTATAAGTAACGTTGAGCAGCAGTTCTTTGCATTTGCAGATATTCTTCGTATCAAGTGGCAAAGTGATTGTTTCGGTTTGCTGAGGTGCTACGTTTAGATCTCTGACGGTACCGGATTGTACGGGTTCACCATTAGCCAATAACTCCCAGTTCATGTAATAGGCTGATAAATCGCGGAAGAAATTTTCATTGTAAATCTTGATTTCGCCCTTAGTTAAGTCAACCGGAGTTGTCCATATATTCTGGTAGAAGTAGCGCACCTCATAAGCATGCGGGTTTGGAACACGGTCGGGGCTGATGAGTCCGTTGTCGTTAAAGTTATTATCCGTTCCATCATATTTATTGAAGTCGCCGCCGTAGCCGTAGATGCTTACGCCGTTTTTATCTTTCCAATGGATAGACTGGTCAACGAAGTCCCAAATAAAGCCACCTTGATAATTTGGATATTTGCGGATAAGATCCCAATATTCTTTGAATCCACCTTCGGAATTCCCCATGGCATGAGCATATTCACACTGGATGAGTGGTTTAGTAGGATTATTCTCGCAATATTTCTTTGCGTCTTTATAAGAAAGATACATCGGACAAAAGATGTCCGTAAAATTATTCATTCCAGCTCTTTCATATTGTACGGGACGTGATTTATCTTCATTCTTTGTCCACTTGTAGCATGCTTCGAAGTTTGGTCCGAAACCTGCTTCATTGCCCATAGACCAGATAATAACAGATGGGTGGTTGTAGTTACGCTCAACATTACGTTGGTCGCGTTGCAGGTGTGCCTTGGCAAAGATTGGATTCTTGGCAAGAGTCTTGTCGCCGTAACCCATTCCGTGAGATTCCAAATTGGCCTCGCCAACAAGATAAATGCCGTATTCATCGC
>JALNVG010000057.1 GCA_023227685.1 Bacteroidaceae bacterium | reverse complement strand
GCGTATTAGTGGGAGAGTAGGTAGCCGCCGTTTTTTTGAAGCCTCTTGAATCTTTATTGATTCAAGAGGCTTCTTCTTTTTATATCCTTCTATCTTTCCGGTGATTACGGTATGATATGGATAGATCTTCAGGTTTTGCTTTTGTTCCCTTTAAATAGTTTATTTATTCTTATTATTTGTTTAACTGGTCTTCTTTTTATTTTTTATTTTATCAATAGATTCTTCGTATTAAAATATTTTTGTACTTTTGGCAAGTTACTTACAATAATAATATAATTATTACTTTTTATATGGAAAATAAGATTCAAGAGCTTACAAAAAAAATCTATGATGAAGGGGTGGAAAAAGGAAATTTTGAAGCCCAAAAAATTATTGATAAAGCTCAGAAGGAGGCAAAATCTATTGTGGATTCTGCCCATCAAGAGGCAAAAGGCATCATTGCATCTTCTCATAAAACTGCAGATGAATTGGCTGAAAATACCAAATCAGAATTAAAATTGTATGCTAATCAAGCAGTGAATGCTTTGAAATCTGAGGTCACATCTATGATCTGTGATGATACAATTCGTAAATCTGTTGAGCAGTTTGTAGATGATAAGGATTTTCTCAAAAAATTCATATTGACTTTAGCTTCAAAATGGAGTGTTAATGAGCCTATTATTATTTCAACAGAAGATGCTGATGAGTTAAAAGCTTATTTTGCTGTTCACGCTAAAGATTTACTTGATAAGGGTGTTGAGATTAAAAAGGTCAATGGTATTGATACTTTATTTTCGATATCTCCTAAAGACGGTTCTTATAAAGTAAATTTCGGTGAAGAAGAATTTATGAATTATTTTAAAGCATTTCTCCGTCCACAGATGGTAGAAATGTTTTTTTAATGAGTAGTCTTATGAGTACTAAGTATTATTACTTGGTGTCCGGTTTACCTGAACTAAATTTGGATGATAATAAATTAAGTTTTTCCGTTGCTGATCTCAAGGAAGCCATATATAATGGTTTGTCTGTGTCTGATAAGAAGTTGATTGATTTGTTTTTCCTAAAGTTTGATAACGCTAATCTGTTGAAACTTTTAAAGGATAAAGATGCAGTACTTGATGGTCGTGGTTGTTTTTCCAGTACGGAGCTTAATGAATTTATTTCGATTCTAAAGGAAAACGGTACCATTAGTCCGAAGCTTTTTCCAGTCTATTTGTCTTCTTTCATTTCTTTTTATACCGAATCGGAAGCTGATAGTGGTCAATTGGATTTGTCTGAAAATCGTTTAACGTCGATGTATTTCGATTATGCTTTAAAAAGCAATAATCGTTTTGTATCTTCTTGGTTTGAATTTAATCTTAATCTTAATAATATTCTGATAGCCTATAGTGCGCGTCAATATAAAATAGAAGCTACACCTCATATTATCGGCCATAATAATATTGCCGAAGCTTTACGATCTTCCGGTCTTCGTGATTTTTCTTTATCTGGTGAAATCGAATATTATGATGATTTGATGAAAATTGCAGGTATTACGGAATTGTTAGAGCGAGAAAAAAAAATGGATGAGTTGCGTTGGAATTGGATGGAGAATGCTATTTTCTTTGATTTTTTTACAATTGAGCGTATTTTTGTTTTTATGGTAAAATTGGAGATGATAGAACGGTGGATTTCTTTAGATAAGGAAAAGGGGTATCGTATGTTTAGAGAAATTATTCAATCTCTTAAAAATGAAGTGCAAATTCCCGAAGAATTTAGATAAATAAATTAATAGTATATATGGTGACAAAAGGAACTGTTAGTGGTGTAATTGCCAATATGGTAACCCTCGATGTTGATGGACCGGTAGCTCAAAATGAGATTTGTTATATTACTACCAGTGGTGATCGATTAATGGCGGAGGTGATAAAGATTATTGGTAATCATACGTATGTTCAGGTTTTTGAAAGTACACGTGGCTTGAAGGTCGGTGCCGAAGCTGAATTTACAGGGCACATGCTCGAAGTGACATTGGGTCCGGGTATGTTGTCGAAAAATTATGATGGTCTACAAAACGACCTTGATAAAATGACAGGCGTATTTTTGAAAAGGGGTGAATATACTTATCCTTTAGATAAGAAAGAGCTTTGGCATTTTGTACCTATTGTTAAGGTAGGTGATAAAGTGCAAGCTTCTGCTTGGTTAGGTGAGGTGGAAGAAAATTCGCAGAAATTAAAAATAATGACGCCGTTCAGGCAAATAGGTATTTCTACAGTGAAGTCTATTGTTGCTGAAGGTGATTATAGAGTTGAAGATACGATTGCAATTCTGGTTGACGAAGAGGGCAAGGATGTTGAAGTTAATATGATTCAGAAATGGCCGGTAAAGGTGGCTTTGAAGAATTATTTAGAAAAGCCAAGGCCTTTCAGATTAATGGAAACCGGTGTTCGCGTCATTGATACGATGAACCCTATAGTTGAAGGGGGTACCGGATTTATCCCTGGCCCATTCGGTACTGGGAAAACCGTTTTGCAACATGCTATTTCCAAACAAGCCGAAGCGGATATTGTTATTATGGCAGCTTGTGGTGAGCGTGCTAATGAGGTCGTTGAAATCTTTACAGAGTTCCCCGAATTGGTTGATCCTCATACCGGTCGCAAATTGATGGAGCGAACAATTATTATAGCAAACACTTCTAATATGCCTGTTGCTGCCCGTGAGGCTTCTGTTTATACGGCAATGACTATTGCGGAATATTATCGTTCAATGGGTTTGAAGGTTCTGCTAATGGCCGATTCCACTTCTCGTTGGGCTCAGGCGTTACGCGAGATGTCCAATCGTATGGAGGAGTTACCGGGACCCGATGCTTTTCCGATGGATTTGTCTGCTATTATTTCAAATTTCTATGGGCGTGCCGGTTACGTGAAGCTGTATAATGGTCAAACGGGGTCTATTACCTTTATCGGTACGGTATCTCCGGCCGGAGGTAACTTAAAAGAGCCTGTTACAGAAAACACAAAGAAAGTTGCTCGTTGTTTTTATGCCTTGGAACAAGAACGTGCCGATAAGAAACGTTACCCGGCCGTAAATCCTATTGAGTCTTATTCAAAATATATAGAATATCCCGAATTTGAGGATTATATATCCAAGCATATCAATGACAAATGGATTGATAAAGTAAACGAGCTTAAGACGCGAATGCAGCGTGGTAAAGAAATTGCCGAGCAGATTAATATTTTAGGTGATGATGGTGTGCCAGTTGATTATCATGTTACTTTCTGGAAATCAGAATTGATTGACTTTGTTATTTTGCAGCAAGATGCATTTGATGAGGTAGATGCCGTTACCCCGTTGGATCGTCAAGAGGAGATTTTGAATTTGGTGATAGATATTTGTCATAAGAAATTCAAATTCGAAAATTTTAATGAAGTTACTGATTACTTCAAAAATATGATTAATCTCTGCAAGCAGATGAATTATTCGGAATATAAATCTGAACAATATAATAGTTTCATCAAGAAATTGAACGAATTGGTTGCTCAAAGATGTGTTGCAGTATAAATTGTAAATAGAAAAATATTAGAAAGATGGCAACAAAAGCTTTTCAAAAGATATATACAAAGATTACTCAAATTACCAAAGCTACCTGTTCGCTTCATGCGAAGGGAGTAGGGTATGACGAGTTAGCCACGGTAAACGGTTTGCTGGCCCAAGTGGTGAAGATTGTCGGTGACGAGGTGACATTGCAGGTCTTTGAGGGTACGCAAGGCATCCCTACCAATGCAGAAGTTGTATTTCTCGGTAAGTCACCTACGTTGAAGGTGAGCGAGCAGCTCGCCGGTCGCTTTTTCAATGCTTTCGGTTTTCCGATTGATGGTGGTCCGGATATAGAAGGAGAGGAAGTTGAAATAGGTGGTCCGTCAGTGAACCCCGTTCGACGCAAACAACCGTCCGAATTGATTGCAACCGGTATTGCCGGTATTGATTTGAATAATACGTTGGTCTCCGGTCAGAAGATTCCGTTTTTCGCCGATCCGGATCAGCCTTTCAATCAAGTAATGGCTAATGTAGCTATGCGTGCTCAGGCCGATAAAATTATTCTTGGTGGTATGGGTATGACTAATGATGATTACTTATATTTTAAGAATGTTTTTTCTAATGCCGGTGCGCTTGATCGTATTGTCAGTTTTGTAAATACTACAGAAGATCCTCCAGTTGAACGTTTACTCGTTCCGGATATGGCCTTAACTTCAGCAGAATATTTTGCAGCGCAATTTAATGAAAAAGTATTGGTATTGTTGACAGATATGACTTCATACGCAGATGCATTGGCTATTGTATCCAATCGTATGGATCAGATACCTTCGAAGGATTCCATGCCTGGTTCACTTTATTCTGATTTGGCTAAGATTTATGAAAAGGCCGTACAATTTCCAACTGGTGGTTCCATCACAATTATTGCTGTGACAACTTTGTCCGGTGGTGATATCACACATGCGGTGCCGGATAACACAGGTTATATTACCGAGGGACAGCTGTTTTTACGTCGAGATAGTGACATTGGTAAGGTTATTGTTGACCCGTTCCGTTCATTGTCTCGTTTGAAACAGCTTGTTATAGGCAAGAAGACCCGTAAAGATCATCCGCAGGTGATGAATGCTTCCGTCCGTCTATATGCCGATGCAGCCAATGCAAAGACCAAAATGGAGAATGGTTTCGACCTGACCGATTATGATGAGCGTACCTTGGCTTTTGCCAAAGACTATTCAAGTCAGTTATTGGCTATTGATGTCAATTTGAATACAACCGAAATGTTGGATGTAGCTTGGGGGTTATTTAAAAAGTATTTCCGCCCCGAGGAAGTAAACATCAAACAAAATTTGGTTGATGAATTTTGGGGTAAGTAATTCACCAAACATGAAATTGAGATGGCTATAAAATATCAATATAACAAAACCTCACTTCAGCAGCTTGAAAAGCAGTTGAAAGTACGTGTGCGTACGCTTCCTATCATTAAAAATAAGGAAAGTGCTTTGCGTATGGAAGTTAAGCGCTGTAAGGCCGAAGCGAAGGAATTGGAAGAACGTCTGGAAAAAGGAATCCAGAATTATGAAGCCATGTTCGCACTTTGGAATGAGTTTGACGCTACCTTGATTAAGGTGAAGGATGTTCATCTGGGCGTAAAAAAAATTGCCGGTGTAAGAGTCCCGTTACTCGAAAACGTTGATTTTGAGACACGTCCGTTCTGCTTGTTTAACGCTCCCAAATGGTATGTAGATGGTATTCATTTGCTCAAAGATTTGGCCAATACAGCTTTGGAACATGAATTTGTGGATGCCAAATTAAATCTATTAGAACATGCACGTAAAAAAACAACTCAGAAAGTAAATCTTTTTGAGAAAGTTCAAATACCGGGTTTTCAAGATGCTTTACGTAAGATTAAACGTTTCTTGGAAGATGAAGAAAATCTGTCTAAGTCATCGCAGAAAATCTTGAAATCCTTACAGGAAAAGAGAAAGGAGGTAGAAGATGATCACTAAGATGAAAAAACTTACTTTCCTAATTTATCATAAGGGTTACGATGAATTTCTTACTCATTTGCGCGACTTGGGTGTGGTTCATGTTGTTGAAAAGCAAAAGGGCTTTGCTGAAAATAAGGAGTTGCAAGATGATTTAAGATTATCTAATCGTTTTAATGCTGCCTTGAAATTGCTGAAACGTCAGAAGCATGAAAAAAATGTTGTTATTTCAGAAGAAAACGGTTCTGCCGAACGGGGCGGGCAGGTGTTGGAAAAAATAGACTTTTTGCAATCAGCTTCGATCCAGTTGAATCAACAATTGCAGAGCTATGCAAAAGAAAGGGATACAGTGCAAGTTTGGGGGAATTTTGATCCTGAGAATATAAAAAAGTTGAAGAATGCCGGATATGTTGTCCGTTTTTATTCTTGTTCTGAAAGAACTTTCAAAGAAGAATGGAAATTAAAATATAATGCGATAGTAATAGAAACAATATCTTCAAAGGTGTATTTTGTCACAATTACTAAGGTAGGTGAAATTGTAGATATAGATGCTGACCAACCTAAACTGCCCGATTATTCATTAGCCCGTTTAGCAGTTTTGTATGAAACCAAAGAAAAAGAAATAGCAGAAAACGAGAGACAATTGGTTTCTCTTTCCGAGAAAGAAATACCGTCTATTGAAGCTGCGCAGAAAAAACTACAGAGGCAAATTGAATTTAAAAAAGTAGTTTTAAGTACTGAAAAGACGGTTGGCGACAAATTGATGCTAATAGGAGGATGGGCACCTGTTGCTTGTCAACAGAAAATAGAAGCTTATCTTGATACCGCCGATGTTTATTATGAGATTACCGATCCGGATCCTGAATTAGATGATGTGCCTATACTTTTACATAACCTGAAATTTTTCTCATGGTTTGAACCTATAGGTAAATTATATATGTTGCCAAAGTATGGCGAGTTGGATTTGACGCCTTATTTTGCACCATTCTTCATGATCTTTTTCGGGCTGTGCCTGGGAGATTCGGGATATGGTTTGTTTTTATTGATTTGTGCAACACTATATCGTACATTTGCCAAGAAAATCAGTCCCCTCATGAAATCGGTTCTTCCTCTTATCCAAGTACTGGGAACATCAACATTTTTTTGCGGATTTCTAACAGGAACATTCTTTGGCTTCAATATTTACAATATCGGTTTTTCTTTTATGTTGGATTTAAAGAATGCTATTACACTGAATAATAATCAGATGTTCCAGCTCTCGTTAATTATGGGTGTGATTCAGATTATGTTCGGTATGTCGTTGAAGATAGTCAATCGTACTATTCAACACGGATTCACTTATGCCATTTCAACAATAGGCTGGTTTATCTTGATTATGTCGACTCTCTTTTCCGCGTTATTCCCCAGTATACTAGTGATGGGCGGAACAGTCCATTTAGTTATTATGGGAATTTGCGGTGTACTCATCTTCTTTTTCAACAGTCCGGGAAAAAATATATTTCTGAATATCGGATTAGGAATCTGGGATAGCTATAATATGGCTACAGGTTTGCTTGGCGATACACTTTCATATGTGCGGTTATTTGCCCTTGGTCTTTCCGGAAGTATTCTTGCCAGTGTATTTGATAGTTTGGCAGTAGGGATGAGTCCTGATAATATTATTTTGGGACCAATCTTTGTCGTTTTTATTTTCTTGGCCGGTCACTCCATCAATATGTTCATGAATATCCTTGGGGCCGTTGTTCATCCGATGCGTTTGACGTTTGTCGAATTCTTTAAGAATTCCGAGTTTCAGGGTGGAGGAAAGGAATATAAACCGTTTAAGAATTAGTATTTCAGTTAAAATAAATAATAAATTAAATAACAAAACAAAATTACATTATGGACATTAATTTGTTTATCGCCTATTTGGGCATCGCAATTATGGTTGGCTTGTCCGGCATAGGAAGTGCCTTCGGAGTGACCATTGCAGGAAACGCTACACTTGGTGCATTAAAGAAAAACGATAGTGCTTTCGGTAACTATCTGGTACTCACAGCAATGCCTGGTACGCAAGGTCTGTACGGCTTTGCCGGTTATTTCATGTTCCAAACGATTTTCAAGGTGCTTACACCCCAGATTACTGCTATACAAGCGATGGCTGTTTTTGGTGCAGGTATAGCCATGGGATTAGTTGCCTTATTTTCAGCTATCCGTCAGGGGCAAGTTTGTGCTAATGGCGTAGCCTCTATCGGTCAGGGATATAATGTATTTGGTAATACATTAATTTTGGCTGTGTTCCCCGAGCTTTATGCTATTGTAGCGTTGGCTACCGTATTTATGATAGGAACAGCAGTCGCATAAATATTGAGTAAGTATTTTTTTATTATCCCTATATAGCAAAGTAAGCTATATAGGGATGATTTATTTTAATTCAACGGTTTGCGTAGCTTTTTTTTATATTTAGTATGAAAAAGAATCTTTAATAAGAAATTAATTCTTACTTTTGTTTTATTAAAGAAATTTATTGTGGCTTTTATATGGTAAAAGATTTTATTGTTCCGGATTTCGTTTTTGAAGCGAGCTGGGAAGTATGCAACAAGGTTGGTGGAATTTATACAGTATTATCAACCCGCGCCAATACTTTGCATAAGCGGTTCTTTGATGATTTGATTTTTATAGGTCCCGATGTTTGGAAAGACAAGGAAAATCCGTATTTCGAAGAGTCGGATAACTTATGTGTAGCATGGAAAGAGCATGCCTTGAAAGAGGAACATCTTTCTGTCCGTATAGGTCGATGGAAGATACCTGGCAATCCTATAGTTATCTTGGTTGATTTTCAACCTTTTTTCAAGATAAAAAACGATATATATACAAGCATGTGGAATCTTTATCAGATAGATTCCCTCCATGCATATGGTGATTACGACGAAGCTTCCATGTTCTCTTATGCTGCCGGAAAAGTTGTTGAAAGTTATTATCGTTTTAATCTTACGCCGAAAGATAAGGTTATCTTTCAGGCACACGAATGGATGACAGGGTTGGGAGCTCTTTATGTGCAGTCTGTGGTACCCGAGATTGCAACGATTTTCACCACCCATGCCACATCAATCGGACGTTCTATTGCAGGCAATAACAAACCCCTTTATGATTATCTTTTTGCCTATAATGGTGACCAGATGGCTGAAGAATTGAATATGCAGTCAAAACATTCTATTGAAAAGCAAACAGCTCATCATGTGGATTGTTTCACAACGGTGAGTGACATAACCAATAATGAGTGCAAAGAGCTTTTGGATAAGCCCGCCGATGTCGTTTTGATGAATGGTTTCGAAGATGATTTTGTACCCAATGGCAAGTTGTTTGCAGGAAAGCGTAAGCGTGCGCGTTCGCTTTTATTGAAAGTAGCCGGTCGTTTGCTCGGAATGGATTTTGGCGATGATACATTAATTGTTTGTACGAGCGGAAGATATGAATTTAAGAATAAAGGAATAGATATTTTTATAGATGCCTTGAACCGCTTGAATCATGACAAAGGTCTTCATCGAAATATATTAGCCTATGTTAATGTACCCGGATATGTAGGTGATGCCCGGTCTGATTTGATGGAACGTTTGAAGAGTCGGGATAATTTTACTACTCCGCTCAAAGATCCTTTCATCACGCATTGGTTGCACAATGCCGATCAGGATAGAGTACTTGACATGATGAAATCTTTAGGCATGAATAATCGCCCCGAAGATAAAGTGAAAACAATCTTTGTTCCGTGTTATATGAACAGCAGCGATGGAATATTCAACAAAGAATATTATGATATATTGATCGGCGAAGATATAACCGCTTATCCATCCTATTATGAGCCATGGGGTTATACCCCACTTGAAAGTCTAGCGTTCCATATACCTACCATAACGACCGATTTGTCCGGTTTTGGATTGTGGGTTAAGAATAATATGAATGATAAGAGTGGCATAGATGATGGAGTACAAGTTTTACACCGTTCCGATTACAATTACTCCGAAGTGGCCGATGGAGTTAAAGATACGATTTTATATGTTTCCGAACGTTCGGAGGAAGAAATGGCGATTATCCGTCAGCATGCGGCTGATATAGCCGAACACGCTTTATGGAAACATTTTATTCAGTATTACGATGAAGCTTATGACTTTGCTTTGCGCAAAGCAGAAAAGCGTTTGATAAGTTAGAAGAATTTCAATGGTATAATCTGTAAATTTTTTGGATATGGATATGAAAATTAAAATTAGTAATGTAAATGCTCCCGCTTGGAAGGATATTACAGTAAAATCGCGAATTCCCGATGAACTGAAAAAACTTTCAGAGATATCTCGAAATATGTGGTGGTGTTGGAATTACGAGGCCACAGAACTATTTCGTGAACTTGATAAAAAACTCTGGAAGGAATCCGATCATAATCCCGTGCTGTTCTTAGAAAGTCTGAGTTATGAGAGATTGGAAGAAGTTGCTCATGATAAAGTGATCATCAAGAGGATGAATAATTTATATGAGAAGTTCAGAAACTACATGGATGTTAAACCTGATGACAAACGTCCTTCTGTAGCATATTTCAGTATGGAATACGGATTAAATCATATCTTGAAAATATATTCCGGAGGTTTGGGTGTGTTGGCAGGCGACTATTTGAAAGAAGCTTCGGATAGCAATGTTGACCTTTGTGCCGTTGGCCTTTTATATCGCTATGGCTATTTTAACCAGACGTTGTCGATGGATGGTCAGCAGATTGCAAATTACGAATCACAAAATTTCTCACAATTACCTATCGACAGAGTGATGGATAAGGATGGAACGCCGATGGTTATTGCCGTACCATATATTAATTATTTTGTGTATGCCAATGTCTGGCGTGTAAATGTTGGTCGTGTATCCTTATATTTACTTGATACGGATAATGATAAAAACAGCGAATTCGACCGTCCTATCACTTATAAACTATATGGTGGAGATTGGGAGAATCGCTTGAAGCAAGAAATTTTGCTCGGTATCGGCGGTATTCTTATGTTAAGAAAATTGGGTATCAAGAAAGATGTTTATCATTGCAATGAAGGTCATGCTACTTTAATTAATATTCAGCGAATCTGTGAGTATGTATCTACCGGATTAGCTTTTAATCAAGCCATAGAGCTCGTTAGAGCATCCTCCTTATATACCGTTCATACTCCCGTTCCTGCCGGACATGACTATTTTGACGAAGGTTTGTTTGGAAAATACATGGGCGTTTATCCCGAGAAGATGGGTATTACTTGGGATGATTTAATGGATATGGGGCGTAACAATCCCGGTGATAAAGGTGAGCGTTTTTGCATGTCTGTTTTTGCCTGCAATACCTCCGAAGAAGTTAATGGTGTCAGTTTGGTTCATAAGAGGGTATCCCAGCAGATGTTTTCTTCAATATGGAAAGGTTATTTCCCCGAAGAGAATCACGTAGGATATGTTACTAATGGTGTGCATTTTCCTACTTGGTGTGCAACAGAATGGAAACGGCTGTATGCTAAATACTTTGATGAGAATTTCTTGTATGATCAATCCAATCCTAAAATATGGGAATCCATTTATAAAGTGCCCGATCAAGAGATTTGGGAAACACGTGTATTGTTGAAACACAAATTGGTCGATTATATACGCAGGCAGTTCAAGGAAGATTGGTTAAAGAATCAGGGAGATCCTTCAAGAATTGTTTCATTATTGGATAAGATTAATCCGAATGCCCTGTTAATAGGCTTCGGTCGTCGTTTCGCAACCTATAAACGAGCACATTTGTTATTTACCGATTTGGATAGGTTGTCAAAGATCGTAAATGATCCGGAACATCCGGTTCAATTCCTTTATACTGGTAAAGCTCATCCTAACGATGGTGCCGGTCAGGGCTTGATTAAGCATATTGTTGAAATATCACGCCGTCCGGAATTTTTGGGTAAGATTATCTTCCTCGAGAATTACGATATGCAGTTGGCCCGTCGATTAATTTCCGGTGTTGACATCTGGTTGAATACGCCGACGCGTCCGTTGGAAGCATCGGGAACATCAGGAGAAAAAGCTTTGATGAACGGTGTGGTCAATTTTTCCGTACTTGACGGATGGTGGTATGAAGGCTATCGTGAAGGAGCCGGTTGGTCGTTGACAAATGTTCGCACTTATGAGAACCAAGAACATCAGGATCAACTTGATGCTACAACGATTTATAGTATCCTCGAGACGAATATCGTACCGTTATATTACGATTTTAATAAAGACGGTTATTCCGAAGGCTGGGTTAAAGTCATCAAAAATTCCATAGCTCAGATAGCCCCCAATTATACGATGAAGCGTCAGTTGGATGATTATTATTCAAAATTTTATACCAAAGAAGCCAATCGTTTCAAAATACTTTCGGCCGGTGACAACAAGAAAGCAAAAGAGATAGCGGCATGGAAAGAAGAAGTCGTTTCAAAATGGGATTCTCTTGAGGTCATTTCCTGCAAGCAAGAAGAGCAATTCAAGGACGGTATAATAGAGAGTGGCGAAGAAATCAAGACAACTATTGTTGTAGATGAAAAAGGTTTGGATAATGCCATCGGCGTTGAGCAGGTTATTATTTCAACAGACTCGGAAGGGCATCAAAAGATTTATGCTGTTAAACCGTTTGAGGTTGTTAAGCATGAAGGAGAATTGTATACCTTTGAGTCCACAAACAGTTTATCCAATTCCGGATGTTTCAAGGTTGCTTATAGAATGTTTCCTCAGAATTCAGATCTTCCTCATCGTCAGGATTTCTGCTATGTGCGTTGGTTTAATTAATCCGATTATATAGCGATAATATAAAATCTGCCCCTACAAATCATCAAAGATTGTAGGGGCAGAATTATTTATTAATAATTTTAAAAAAATCATTTTAAGATCTCAGATAGTTTGGCTTGAAGTTCTTCGCCGCGGAGTCCACGCGCGATAATCATACCTTTCGTATCAATAAGAATTGTTTGAGGTATAGAAGCGATGGAGTACAATTTTGCACCCTTATTGTCCCAATAGTTCAAGTCAGACATTTGGGGCCAGGTCATCTTTAAATTACCGAGTGCCGCTTTCCACGATTTGGCATCCTTGTCCAGAGATACACCGACGATTTCAAATTTCGGGCCTTTATATTTGGCGTAGACAGCTACCATATTCGGCATTTCCTGGCGGCATGGACCGCACCAACTTGCCCAGAAATCAATCAGTACCACTTTACCTTTGCCCACGAAATCAGATAGCTTAATAGTTTTTCCTTCGGGTGTCTGCATTTCGAAATCTTTGTAAGGCTTGCCCACTTCAGTTTCTTTTTGTCCCTTAACTGTTGCTTTTATTTTGACTATCGTCTCATCGTTCTGATAATTAGTGGGAATCATAGCCAGTAAAGAGTCGTTTTTCTCAGCCGAATTCTCGTAATAAGTCTGTTTAAAGAGATAAACACCTACCGGATTTGTAATATTTTTGTCTACGGCATTAGCATAAATCTTTGTATATTCATCATTTAACTTTTCAATCTGCT
>JALNVG010000056.1 GCA_023227685.1 Bacteroidaceae bacterium | reverse complement strand
CATTTCGATAACTTTTAGATACCAATCGTTTAAAGTAGAGCCGAACCCCTCAAGGGTTATATTGTCCGGTGATTGCTCTGCTTTTAAGGTAATGCAGTTATGTTTGTTGATATCTATAAGTCCTATGCCTATTATCTCCAAACCGTGTTTGACTTGACCGGCGCAACCCGACCAAAAATAACCAACCCAAGGAGTACACTTGCCCAACTTGGATATGTAACTCGGATCAATAGCGATAGCTTTCCGATCTTCCTGTTCAAATATCCTTTCGGACAACTTTAAGTTATAGGAAATCCAGTCGAACTTCTTTGAGAAATTTTGTCTGAAGCACTCTTCACAATACGTGCCATAGTGTCCAAGCTGCGTAAAATTGATCTTTCTCGGTATTACCATGTATAAAAGTAGTGTTTCGATGAAGATGGTTTTAAAACTTTTGTTTAGCTTCACAGTGTATCTTTTCAAGACATCACTGCAGATATTCTTATATTGGTCGAGTGCATCTGATATGTTCATTGTAACTATGCCTAAGTAACATAAAGTTACTGAAAATCAGTCACTTGACCAATTCTTTTATGCTAACGCTTGTTAATATAACTCATTGTATTTGAGATCATTAATCAATTATTTAACGGAGTATTGTAATACATAGAAAAAAAATATATTAAAAACTCCAAAACATATAATTACGCTCTTTTTTTCTGAAATTATTAATTGTATATTTCATCGATTTATTGTACGTTTGTATCAATGCAATAGATTAACCTTATATTGAAACATCGTATAACCAATGAAAAAGACATTTATGTACATCCTTTTTCTGCTATTTTTTTTGACCGAAATGGATGCTTCGGAATGGAACAGCTTCATTATAAATTATAGTAAGGGCAAATATGGCAACGGATCCCAAACATGGCAGATTTCGGTCTATAATAAAAATTGGGTGTACTTTGCTAATCAGAATGGTATGCTGCAATTTGACGGTGATTCGTGGAAAGTTTTTAAAATGCATAATTTGTCCGATGTGCGTTCTGTCTATGCTTCTCAACGCAGGAAACGTATTTTTGTGGGTGGAATCAATGAATTCGGTTATTATGAACCCGGCAAGGATGGACGACTCACTTATGTTTGCATGTCCGACTCACTTGCCGGGGATACTCGTTATATCGGTAATGTTTGGGGAATTCATGAAAATGATAACATATTGTATTTTCAGGGAGATCATTCCGTATTGAAATATTTGAATGGCAAATATACCGTTATAGAGATGAATGCAAAAATAGATTGTTCGGATATGGTCAACGGTGTGCTTTATCTCGGCACTTCTAAGGGGGTGTGGGTATTGATTGGCAATTCTTTTTTCCCGTTGAACGGTGCCAAATCATTAATTTCAACGAGAATCCGTAGCATATTGCCTTATAAAGATGGTGTTATGATTGTGACGGCATACGACGGACTCTATTATTGTGACGGTCAAAAAATCATATCTTTTCCTGTCGGAATAGAAGATTTTATGCGGAAGAACGAAGTGTTTTGTGCCGCTATATCAGGAAACAAAATGGCATTGGGAACGATTCGCAAAGGTGGGGCGGTGATAGACTTACAGACGAAACGTATTAAGTATTTCAATGAAAACAACGGATTGCAGGATCAAACAGTACTTTCTGTCTGCTTTGACCCGTTGGGTAATCTATGGACCGGTTTGGACCAGGGTATCGATTATGTCTGTTTAAATAATCCTTTTTCTACATTATATACTTATCCTAATTCTTTAGGGACTGGTTATACGGCTTTGGTTGATGGTGATGTTCTTTATCTTGGCACAAACCGCGGACTCTATGCTACTTCATATCCTGTGAAATTGGATGAGAATCTTTCGGTGTTTAAACAGGTGACTCATTCAAGCGGGCAGGTATGGAATCTATCTCGTATAGGAAATGATATCTTTTGTTCGCACGACCGTGGTCTTTTTCTTTTGAAAAATAAAATATTGAAAAGAATAGGAGCAATTCAAGGAGTGTGGACTTGCCAACAAGTAATGGGGCATAATGATATGGCTTATTTGGGAACTTATGATGGCATCTTTTTAATGAAAAAAGACAAAGGTAATTGGAAAATCCTTACTCAGGTATCGGGTATGCACGACTCTTGTAGAAAGTTCGAACAGGAATCGGCTGATGTGCTATGGGTTATTGATAGTAATTATATTGGTAGAATATGGCTCAGTAAAGATTTGACTAAGATTGTGCGTTTGCAAAAATTTGATGTCGGACAAGGTTTACCCATTGGGAGGTATGGTGTGTGCAAAATAGAAGGTGAGGTTTATTTTCTTACTAAAGAGGGAATTTATCAGTATAATAAAGCAACACGAAAAATGGAATCGGCCAAGAAGATCAATATTCTTTTGGGTGGGGAAAGTAAATATAATGTTTTGTTAGAATATGAAAATCTTTTGATAGGCCTCAATCATGATGAGGTTTGCGCAAGTAGTTTGCATCCTTATAAAGAAAGTGAGAGAGCAAATATCATCCCTGTTGAGGTATCTGCCATTGAGTTGGTGAATAATGCGGAAGAAATGATTCCGATTTCTAAATATCAGATGATCATACCCAATGATAATGGATTTGCCTTGCTAAATATACCGCCTGAGAACAAGCGAAAGAGACATGCCCGATTCATGTATATCCGCAATGTTTATCTGACGGATCCTAATGACTCTCTGATTTATTGCAACAATTTTATTTCTAAAAGAGAACAGCCCAAAATAGCTTATCGATGGAATAGTATCCGCTTTAATTTTTCTTGTTCTTCTTTGACGCATGGTGAAAATGTGAAATATCAGTATCGGATGAAAGGTAAACAATGGTCTGATTTAACGACTTTGAACTATAAGGAATACAGCGGACTTTCGGAAGGTTACTATCGTTTTGATGTCAGGGCTGTATTTCAGGATGGTACGACGGCTGCCGATAGTTATGACTTTATCATACTATCTCCCTGGTATCGTACGAGTATGGCCTATGTTTGCTATTTACTGATCATTTTAATGATAGTTTGGCTGGCTTATCGATGGGACGATAGGCGTGTGAAACAAAAAGAGCATTTGGCTGTAAAAAAGAAGGATGAACAAATGCACCGGTTGGAAAAGGAGTACGAGGAAGAAAAAGTGCGTAAGGAGCAGCAGATCATGAATTTGGAGAAAGAACGGTTGGAGTATGAGGTGAAACATAAAAGTCAGGAAATAGCCAATATGATGATTAATTTAGCACGCAGAAATGAATTGCTGATTGAAATAAAAACGGATTTGCTTCAGGTTGTTAATGCGGTGAAGGGTGACAGAGCCAAGGAGTATAAACAGATGCTGCTGATAGTGAATAATAAAATTGATTCGAATATTCAGAGTGATGATGTGTTGAAGAAAGTGGAAGAACAGTTTGATTTGATACATAATAATTTTATGAAGCGGTTGCGTGTTAAGTATCCGGATTTGTCGAATAATGAGAGAATGATGTGTGCTTATTTAAAAATGAATCTTTCGACTAAGGAGATTGCTCCGTTGCTGAATATTTCGGTGCGTGGTGTAGAAACTTTGCGCTATCGACTGAGAAAGAAATTTAATCTTGATCGGGATGATAATTTGAACTCATTTCTCGATGAAGGTATTTAACTTTAATTTATTTATATAGTGTAAAAGATTGTAAATTGATCACAGTGGACCTTAAATCCGGTCCACTTTTCTTTTGGCGTATTTTATTAACGTATGCTTAAAATATTGATATATAATAAGTTAACAATATACGACGTATTATTGGCGTATTAAAAATGTTTTATTGACGTATTAAAGAAGAGCTGTTTCTTTGACTTAATAACAAAATTCTCCTATGTTTGTAATGTCTATAATAGACAAAACAAATAAACATAAGTTAATCTTAATCTTTACAACTAATGAGAAAATTGTTATCCTTATTATTCTTTTTAAGTGCCTGCTTAACTGTATTTTCACAGAATATACAGGTTACGGGTACTATCGTAGGTGGCTCGGCACACGATCCCTTACCAGGTGTAAACGTAGTGGTCAAAGGTATTGCTACAAATGGTACGATTACCGACTTGAACGGACACTTTATTCTTTCCGTTCCATCGGATGCTGTTCTAATAGTTTCTTATGTGGGCTATAAATCACAAAATATTGATTTAAAAGGGCGGCATACACTACATATTGTATTGACCGAAGATACCGAAACGTTGGGCGAAGTTGTTGTGGTTGGTTACGGTGTTCAAAAGAAAAGTGTGGTTACTGCTGCTATCGGCAGTGTTTCCGGTGATGCCCTTGAAAAGATTGCTCCTACACGTATTGATAATGTGCTGAAAGGCCAGACTGCTGGTTTAGTTATCACACAAGCTTCTGGTCAGCCGGGTGCCGGGTCTTCTGTTCGTATTCGAGGTATTGGTACAATCAATAACAGTGATCCATTGTATCTTGTTGATGGAATGGTTATCAATGGCGGTATCGATTATTTGAATCCGCAAGATATCGCACGTGTAGAGGTATTGAAAGATGCTGCTTCTTGTGCTATTTACGGTGCACGTGCTGCCAATGGTGTTATACTTGTAACGACCAAAGGCGGTGATTTCAATAAGAAGACTACATTATCTTATGATGTATCTTACGGTTGGCAAAATCCTTGGAAAAAGCGTGCTGTATTAAACGCCCGTGAATATCAAGCCCTAATGAATGAGCAGGCTGTGAACAGCGGGAAGATGGCTCCTTATGATTTTTCTACTACAACCGATACCGATTGGCAAAATCAGTTGTTTTATAAGGATGCTCCTGTGCAGAATCATCAGGTTTCATTAAGTGGTGGTTCGAACAACGTTTCTTATTATTTATCTCTGGGTTATTACAGTCAGGACGGTATTGTCGGGGGTAATTTCAACCGTTCGAATTATGACCGTTGGAGTATTCGTAATAATAATGTATATAAATTGTTCGATAAGTCGAAAGAACGTAATTTCCTTGGTCATGCCACTTTAGGAACAAATTTATCATATACTCGTATAGTTTCTCATGACATCAGTACCAATACGGAATTCGGCTCAGCTTTGGGAAGTGCGTTGTTGCTTTCTCCCACATTATCTGTTTATGCCAGTGATGAGGATTTGGCTACATCGGCTTATACAAGTGTCAATACATATACGGATCCTTCGGATGCTACGGCAACGATTACAAAAGATCGTTGGGTTCGTAGTAAGGATGGCCGTGTTTATACGATTCCCGGAGATAATTACAATGAGATTGTAAATCCACTGGCTCTGCTTTCTTTGCCGGGAACAAAGAATACGTCCGATAAATTTGTGGTCAATGCCTGGCTGGAATTAGGTATCTGGGATCATTTGAAATTTAAAACAACGTTGGGTACCGATCTCGCTTTCTGGGGAACAAACGGTCATGGTTATGAATATTATTTAGGTAAATCAAACCACAGCGAACGTTCCTGGGCTTCGGCTACAAAATATCGCGGAGCAACCTGGCAGATTGATAATGTGCTTTCGTATGACAAAACTTTCGGCAAACATTCTATTACAGCCATGCTTGGACAGTCGGCTACGAAAAATTGGCAGGAAGATGTGGGTGGTCAGAATTATTATTTGCAAAGCGATGATGCCGACAAGGCTTGGATTGATTATTGTACGGGTACTACGGATGTACAATCTGCGTGGGGCTCAAAAAGTGCCGACCATACACTAGCGTCCTACTTCGGGCGTTTGGATTATTCTTACGGTGATCGTTACATGGCTGAATTCACGATACGTCGCGATGGTAGTTCTAATTTCGGTCCGGATAATCGTTATGCTGTATTTCCTTCTTTGTCTGCTGGTTGGAATGTGACCAATGAGAATTTTATGGCAGGTACCAAGAATTGGTTGTCTTACTTGAAACTACGTGCCAGTTGGGGTAAGAACGGTAACGAGAGTATCGATTCTTTTAAGTACACGACTACTATGTCATCGGGGAATAACTATCCTTTTGGTATGGACAACACAGTCAATATCGGTGTAAAACCCAATGGCTTATCAAATGCCGATATCAAATGGGAGGAATCCGAACAATATGATTTTGCTTTTGACAGTCGTTTCTTTAATAGTGCGTTTACTTTTTCATTTGATTATTTTATCAAGAATACCAACGGTATGTTGATGACTATCCCATTGCCTCAGTATGTAGGTGACAGTTGCCCTGTGGGTAACGTAGGAAAGATGAGAAATTCTGGTGTTGAAATGGAACTTGGATATAAGTTTAACATAGTGGATGCCAAATTCAGTATTGATGCAAACGCCACTTATATAAAGAATAAGTTGATTGATTTGGGAAATGCAAACGGATGGGCCAATTATGATAATGTACAGACCATTGGCACAATTACGCGTGCGGCAAATGGAGAGCCTTTCCCTTATTTTTACGGTAAGAAAACGAATGGTATATTTCAAAATCAGGCAGAAGTTGCTTCTTATGTCAATGATAGTGGCGAAGAAATTCAACCGGGTGCAGTTCCCGGTGATGTTCGCTTTGTAGATGTTAACGGAGACGGAACAATTGACGACAGCGATCGTACGAAGATTGGAAACGGTAATCCGAGCTGGATTTTCGGTATGACTATAAATGTCGAGTGGAAAGGTTTTGATTTGAATGCTGTTCTTTATAGTACGGTAGGAAACGATATTTATGATGCTACCCGTCGTACCGACTTGTCTTATGTCAATCTCCCAGTTTATATGCTCAACCGCTGGTGTGGTGAAGGTACCTCCAATTCAATTCCCCGTTTGACGGAAACTGATACTAACGGCAATTGGTTATCTTCTGATTTGTTTGTACAAAACGGTTCATTTGTTCGCCTGAAAAACATACAATTGGGTTATACGATTCCCGAAAAGATAACACGTCAGGCTTTTGTCCAACGACTTCGTTTTTATGTCTCAGCAGAAAATCTATTGACGATCACCGGTTATCGTGGGTTTGATCCTGAAATCTCTTCAGGTGGTACGTCTCTCGGCGTCGATCGCGGCGTTTATCCGCAGGCACGTACGATTAGTGTCGGAGCAAATATAACCTTTTAATCTTATAGAACAATGAAAAAATTATTTATATATGGTGCGATGGCACTTTCGGTAGTGCTATCTTCCTGTAGTGATTCTTTTCTTGAAGTTGAACCAACAACACAAGATTTGGAAAGTACATATTATACCACTGTTGATGAACTTGAATCAGCATTAGTTGCTGCATATGATCCTTTACAATGGGCCGATTATGCATGGGGACAATATAATGGCTTTAATTTTCTGAGTGATGCTATGAGCGATGATGTCCGCGTGGGAGGCGGAAGTGTGTCGGACGATAAAGTATTGCAAATGCTTCGTTTCTTCAAGGCTACAGGTGAATACACGCCTTCGGATTTTTGGGTTGTTATGTATTCGGGCATTAACAGATCGAATATTGCAATTAACAAGACAGAAGTTTTTGACGGTACGATTACCGATACGGAGCGTTCCACTATTGTTTCCGAAGGCAAGACCTTGAGGGCATTTTATTATTTTTGGCTTTGGAAACTTTGGGGTAATGTTCCTTATTATTCCGAAAATCCAACTTCTGAATTTATTGTTCCTCAAATGGATGCCGATTCGGTTTATTCACATATTATTGCTGATTTGGATGATGTGATCAATGCCGATATTCTACCAATGAAAGAATCATCCGACCGTTACGGACACGTGACGCAGGCTATGGCGATGATGTTAAAAACCGATGCCGTATTATACCAAAACGACGAATCCCGTTATGCCGAATGTCTCTCGAATATGAAAACTATTATTTCAAGCAGAGAATATGCTTTGGTTGATAGTTTTGCCGATCTTTGGGAATCTGACAATGAATGGAATACGGAGACGATTTTCGACATCAATTATTTCAGTGTGAATGGTGTTCGTTCTTGGGATAATGCTTTAGGTTGTGGCGGTACCGTTTATCCTAAATTGATAGGCATCAATGGTTTGAATGATCCTTCGGGAACTTATGAAAGTGGCTGGGGATTTGAACCGGTTGAGAAAGGAATCTATGATTTGTATGATGATGCTGATCAGCGTAAGGATGCAGGTATCTTGAATATGAATAAATATATTGTAGAGACCGGTGCCACTTATACACCGCGTTATGATGATACTGGCGGTTACTTCTTGCGTAAATATTTGCCGAGAGTTGGCGGGAATACCGGTTGTGTAGGATCTTCCGATATGAATTTCGATAATAATTTACGAATGTATCGTTATGCCCAGACTCTGCTCTATGCTGCTGAATTGACTCTCCGCACGGGTGGTTCTGTCAGTGATGCGCAAGGCTATTTTGATCAGGTTCGCAATCGTGCATATAACGGTTCGGCTCCGGTCAAGACTGTTTCTTTAGATAACATCCTGCTTGAAAATCGTCTGGAGTTTGTAGGCGAAGGTCATCGCTATTTTGACCTTGTTCGTACTGGTAATGCGGTTTCTGTTCTGGGGTCGCGTGGCTATACTGAGGATAAGAAATATTTGCCGATTCCACAAAGTGAGATTGATAAAGCTGAAGGTACATTAACTCAAAACGCATATTAATATAGTTATGAAAAAGATATATAATTTATTCATAGGTATCATTGCTTGTTTTGCAATGATAGCCTGTAGTCCATCCGAAGAAAATTATGACGGATTGGGCAGTACTCCATCTGTCGATGATATTGATGCTACGGTTGCGGTGGACCAAAGTACGAATATTGTTACTTTTACCTTAAATAATGAAAATGCTAACCCTGTATGGATTTATAATGGTAGCATTTTGTCTACGGTCAACGGATTTACCAAAAAGTTTACTAAGGCCGGTGATTATACCGTAGAAGTGAAAATGTATAATCGAAATGGTATGACCGAAGGATCCGCAAGCAAAACCTTTACAATTGATCAAACACGTGTTGATGCGACGTTATTGGCTGAGCTTTGTGGTACAACGTCTAAAACATGGATATGGGATTCTACGGTTAACGGTCATTTCGGCTGTGGTCCTTCAGGTTCTTCAACCGGAACGGATTGGTGGTCATGTAGTGCCGACGGGAAAGCCGGTGTGGGTTTATATGATGATGAAGTAACTTTTAATGTAGATAGAACTTATATTTTCAATCCGGGAAACGGTGGTACGGTTTTTGTGAATACAGGGGTCACGATTTCAACTTTGGCCTCTTATAATACCAATGATGGTAATGATTATCAGGTACCTGCCACAACGCAAACGTCAACCTATGAGTTTGATTACGATGGTGATCAGTTGATGTTGATTTTGCCTGCAGAAATATATCTGAGCTATATTTGTAATAATGATGTTTATAATACACCGAGGTTTAAAATTTCTTCCATTTCTGAGGATAAGATGGTTTTACTCTATGATAATGGCAATATTTGTTGGAGATATCAATTTGTACCCAAAGAATAGTAAATGGAAATGAAGCATAGAATATTGTTACCACTATTATTATTGCTGGTCTTCCCGATGTGTAGCTGTGGAAACGGTAGCGGCGATGATATGATTAATACTGATGACTCAGGAGTGAGCATTGTGCTCACTCCTGAGTCATTGGATTTTACGTATGAAAAAGGTTCTCAAACCATAACTGTTGTCTCTTCGGCAGAGTGGGGCGTATCGTCCGATCAGACGTGGTGTACGCTTTCCCGTACCGGAGGAACGAAGGGCTCGAGTGAAATTGTGATTACCGTGGTCGAGAATACCGGAAACGGACGAACAGCTACTGTTAAGTTTCATTCGGGATCGGTTTCAGAAACAGTTATTGTTACCCAGGCCATTGATCCGGAGAATGTTGTCGAGCCTCTTGTCCCGGATTCAACAGTTGTAGTGCCCGAAGGGTATCAATTGGTTTGGCAAGATGAATTTAATGACAATGGTCTTCCCGATACAAGTCGATGGTGGTATGAAACCGGTGCTTCCGGTTGGGGTAATAATGAACTGGAAAATTATGTTTCCGGCACTATAGGTACGGATTCATGTGCGATTGTCAAAAATGGTATGCTTAAGATTGTTGCAAAGAAAATTGGTAGCACTGTTTATTCGATACGCATGAATACAAGTCAGAGTTGGACATACGGTTATTTTGAAGCCCGTCTGAAATTGCCTGGAGGCAAAGGTACTTGGCCGGCTTTTTGGATGATGCCGAAGAATTATACAGCCTGGCCCGATGATGGTGAGATTGATATTATGGAGGAAGTGGGGTATCGTGCTAATTATGTGTCGTCTTCTATTCATTGTTCAGCTTATAATCATATGTTGGGTACTCAAAAAACGGCAGAGAAATATTTATCGACGGCCGAAAGCGCTTTCCATGTATATGCTTTGGAATGGACGGCAGACTATATCAAGACTTATGTGGATGGTGTGAATGTACTTACATTTGATAATGACGGTGCGAACAATAAAGCTACTTGGCCGTTTAATGCTGCCTTTTATTTAAAGCTGAACCTTGCTTGGGGAGGTGATTGGGGTGGAGCCGAGGGTGTTGATGAGTCGGTACTTCCTGCAACATATGTTATAGATTACGTAAGAGTTTTTCAAAAGAAATAGCTTAAATGGGTAAATAAAATAATAATGAAAAAGATATTGGCTTTCGGGCTGGCTTCGCTATTAATCTTCACTTCGTGCAAACCAGCAAAAAATGATACGGAAACAAAGATAGATGCATTGCTTTCTAGGATGACTTTGGAGGAAAAGATCGGTCAGATGAATCAATCAAGTTCATACGGGAGTATCGAAGATATGCGCATGATGATAAAAAAAGGTGAAGTTGGTTCTATTCTTAATGAGATAGATCCCGATCGCATCAATGCCCTGCAGCATGTGGCAGTTGAGGAATCGCGACTCGGAATACCGCTATTGATAGCCCGTGATGTAATTCACGGATTTAAAACTATTTTCCCCATTCCACTTGGACAGGCGGCTACGTTCGATCCTTTTGTTGTCGAAAAAAGTGCAAGGATAGCGGCAATCGAAGCTTCATCCGTTGGTATTCGATGGACTTTTGCTCCGATGATAGATATTGCCAGAGATCCGCGTTGGGGCAGGATAGCTGAAGGATGCGGTGAAGATCCGTATCTTACTTCTGTTATGGGAGCGGCCATGGTTAAGGGATTTCAGGGCGATTCAATGAACTTGCCGACCTCTATCGCGGCTTGTGCCAAGCATTTTGTCGGTTATGGTGCAGTGGAGGGAGGACGTGATTATAACTCGACTTTTATCCCCGAACATCTTTTGCGTAATGTTTATCTACCGCCGTTTGAAGCTGCCGTTAAAGCCGGTGTAGCTACTTTTATGACGTCATTCAATGATAACAATGGCGTGCCTTCGACAGGTAACAGTTTTATCTTGAAAGAGGTGCTGCGTAAGGAGTGGCATTTTGACGGATTTGTCGTATCCGATTGGAATTCAGTTGGTGAGATGGTAAATCATGGCTTTGCAGCTGATTATAAAGATGCGGCAAGGATAGCTGCCAATGCCGGTGTGGATATGGAAATGGTTAGTGCAACATACATGAAATATCTACCTGAATTGGTAAAAGAAGGAAAAGTTAAGGAGGCGGTTATTAATGATGCCGTGCGTAATATTTTGCGTATAAAATATCGTCTCGGTCTTTTTGATCACCCATATGTTGATGTTAATCGAAAGAGTATTATGTATACCCAGGAACATTTGGAATGTGCAAAACGTATTTCCGAAGAATCTGTTATCTTGTTGAAAGATGATAAGCATGTGTTACCTTTAAAATCATCCGTACATACGATCGCTATTGTGGGTCCAATGGCAGATGCTCCTTATGAGCAGATGGGAACTTGGGCTTTCGACGGTGACTCGGCGCATACGGTTACGCCACTTGAGGCGATTAGAGAGGTATACGGTAATCAAGTGAAAGTACTCTATGAACCCGGTTTGGCTTATAGCCGAGACAAAAATTTGCAGGGTATTGTTAAGGCCGTTACTGTTGCTTCTCAAGCAGATGTTATCTTGGCATTTGTTGGTGAGGAGGCCATCTTATCGGGGGAAGCGCATTGTCTGGCCGATTTGAATTTGCAAGGTGCCCAGTCACAGCTGATAGCAGCTTTAGCAAAAACCGGCAAGCCGGTGGTGACGATTGTGATGGCAGGTCGTCCGTTAACGATAGGTAAAGAAGTTGATGAATCAGCAGCTGTCCTTTATTCTTTCCATCCGGGAACCATGGGAGGACCAGCCATTGCCGATTTATTGTTTGGCAAAGCTGTGCCCAGTGGAAAGACTCCCGTTACGTTTCCGAAAATGGTAGGGCAGATTCCGATATATTATGCCCATCATCGTATCGGTCGTCCGGCTACACGAAATGAAACTTTGATTGACCGTATTCCGTTATATGCTGGTCAGACGTCACTGGGATGTACTTCTTTCTACATGGATGCAGGTTTCGATCCGTTGTTTCCGTTCGGTTACGGTTTGTCATATACGACTTTTAAATTTAGTAATATCAAGCTTTCAGCTACTCAGTTAAAGAAGGGTGATATGCTTACCGTTACATTTGATTTGAAGAATACCGGTAGTTATGGAGGAACGGAAGTAGCTCAGCTGTACGTGCAGGATAAAGTAGGTTCGGTAACGCGTCCAGTCAAAGAATTGAAACGTTTCAAGAGAGTGAATCTATTGCCTGGAGAAAAGAAAACGGTTGTATTTGAACTTCCGGTTAGCGAGTTAGCGTTTTATAATATGAATGAAGAGAAGATGGTTGAACCGGGTGATTTCGGCCTTTGGGTGGCTGATGATAGTCAGAATGGGAAGGAACTGCCTTTTAAGGTGAAGTTCTGAAGTATGATATATAAATTCCATCCATTTTTTTTAATTATTATCGTACCTACTTTTTAATGGTAGGTACGATTTTTTATTTATACAAAATTATTGCTGTCCGGTAAAAGTTTTTAAGAGCAATAAAATAGAGGGCTAAATTCATGAAAGAATTCAGCCCCAATTGTCTATATTGGTTTCGGCAAAAAAGATCCTTATAGACATGGGGAAAAGT
>JALNVG010000055.1 GCA_023227685.1 Bacteroidaceae bacterium | reverse complement strand
GTTGATTGTTGAATGCCAATACTATCGGAAAATTCTCTTGGAGATAAATTTTCCTTTTCCATGATCAGCTTGATCCTATCTTTAATTTCTTCCATATTTTTTTGAGTAAAATTATGTAATTATTATTAATCAATTTACAAATGTACGATATATATTTGAAATACACAAATGTATAGAGCAATATTTATTTTTGTGATTTACGCTTGTGAACTATCGGATATTACATATGTAATGAAACAGTTACATGTGTGAATGTTAAATTGGTATTACTCATATATTAGCAGATTTGATATTGTTTTTATACTTTAATTATATCTTATAAATGGCTGATATATAATAATATACCATATATTAATGATGTCAATATAGCTTAATTTTTACATGTGTAATTTATATCTTTTGCATAGTTTTAAATAAAAGAAAGTAATAATTCATGTTTTAAACTGATATATAATGAATTATAAAGCTAATAAAATGATGTCCCCTTTACGTGATTACGTTTGTGAATGGCAGATATTACTTGTGTGAAATCAACTAATACTTTTGTATAGTGTACACGTATTATACAAAAGTATCAATATACAAATGTGAATTTACATATGTATTGCATTTACTTTGTTATAGAAGTAAATGTGGAATGCATTACTGTCATTATATTTCCTAATGTAAAATAATCTATTTTTATGGGGTTTTATAGAAAGATAGCAATAACTTTTTTATTCATGTACAAATGGCAAATTCATGTAAAAATACCCCGTATCAGGGTGAATAATCTATTTTTTTTGATTCTGAGCTGTTCTATTTACATATAAATAGTTGATTAACAAGTAGATATCCCCTATTTCGTACACTCTAAATATGTTCGAAATAAAAAATATTGATGATTATCTTGTTTTTAC
Organism: Bacteroidaceae bacterium; assembly: GCA_023227685.1. Taxonomy (GTDB): domain Bacteria; phylum Bacteroidota; class Bacteroidia; order Bacteroidales; family Bacteroidaceae; genus JALNVG01. The sequence goes on along the minus strand of JALNVG010000055.1, from coordinate 12,335 downwards.
AGAAGTGAAGTCCTAAAAATAAATAATCGAATTTAAGTATTATTAGAAAAATAAATTCGGTTAGTTTTAATTGAAAAATTCAATTAAATTATGTATTAGTGCATAATTTTATATACTAATTCTCTCAAAATATCGAAACTTGATTGTGAACTATTCTCTATGCCCTTTGATTTCGCATCAGCATAACGTATTGCTCCTATGATTTCCATTGTTTTTTTTCCGCTGTATTTATTCATGGCCGTTATGTAATCTTTTGCGGCCCACGTAGATCTTAAATCGAGCATATCGGTTATTCCTTGTTGGCTTTTTTGTGGTGCATAATAGGTCAACATCAAATTAGAAAAAAAACTAAAGAGAAATCCCAGAGTCATTTGGATTGGATTTGCTTTTTGGTTTTTTTCAAAATATTTTATTATTTCATTAGCCTTTAAAACATTTCTATTTATTAATGCATTCTTTAATTCAAAGTTATTGAAATCTTTGCTAATACCTATATTCTTTTCTACCAATTCCGGAGTTACCCGTTTTTGCCCTTCGGGCAGTGTAATTATTAGCTTTTCTAATTCGCCGATGAGCCTGCTCAAGTCAGATCCTACAAATTCTATCATCATAATAGTAGCTTTTTCATCAATAGTAGCCCCTTTTCCTCTCATATAGGTAGAGATAAATGATGGTAGCATATTCTCTCTAATCGGTTTTGATTCAAATAAGATACCGTTTTTTGCAATTTCGGCTGTTAATTTTTTACGTCTGTCCAGTGTGCCATGTTTATGACACAAAACCAATATGGTTGATTTTAAAGGTCTCTGAACATAGTATACCAGGTTCTCAATATCCTTAATGCCTTGAGCCTCTCTAACCACAACCACTTGATATTCTGACATCATAGGATAACGTTTGGCGGCATTGATCACATCGGCTACTTGTGTAATATCTGTTCCGTACATAACTGTAAGGTTGAATTCCTTTTCAGAATCCGTTAATATGTTATCAGTGATATAATTAGATATTTGGTCGATATAATAAGATTCCTCACCCATAAGATAATAAATCGGGGCATAATTTTTAGCTTTCAGTCCCTTCATTATTTCCTCATATGTCAGTATATTTTTTGCCATGGCAGTTGTCTTTTATTTTTTATATCTCGATAAGAAGTCAAAAGAAACTTTTTCAATACATTTAGTCTTGATTTATTTCTTTAAAATCAAAAATATCTATTAATTTTGTCTATTGCAAAAGATCTTTCAATTTTTAAATGTTACAAAAATAATAAATGTTATCGTTAAACCTTCCATCATTTGAAATTAAATTAAAAGAAAAGGATGGGAAGACTATAATTTTTGATGTTCTGCGCAAACGTTATGTCGCCCTTACGCCCGAAGAATGGGTACGCCAGCACTTTGTTCACTATCTGTTGAAGGATAAGGGGTATCCTTCTTCTCTCATGGCTAATGAAGTCTTTGTAAGGCTTAACGGAACGTCAAAACGTTGCGATACGGTACTTTATAGACAAGATCTTAAGGCTCGGATGATTATCGAATATAAAGCTCCGAATATTGAGATTACTCAAAAGGTTTTTGATCAGATTACTCGTTACAATATGGTGCTTAAAGTAAACTATCTAGTGGTTAGCAATGGCCTTCAACATTATTGTTGCAAGATAGATTATCATGAAATGAGCTATCATTTTTTGCCCGAAATTCCCAATTATAGTTTATTATAAACCCTGTAGTGTTTGCATAAACGTTGTTACGCACTAGCTTTCTATTGAAGACAATGATGAAAGGTGATTCTTTATGGCAATAATCACTTGAGTTTTTTTATATAGGCGAAAATAAATTTTGCATCGCAAACGTGGGGTAAATGCATCGCAAACCTTAGGTGATTGCATCGCAATTTTAAAAAATTGCGATGCAAAATTTCTCTGAAAGTGCTAGCAAAATATCGTTATCTGAATTTTAAACTGAGAGAATTCAAAACGACAGATACGGAAGATAAGGCCATTGCGGCACTGGCAAACATGGGGTCCAAGAGTATTCCGAATGATGGGTACAGAATGCCTGCAGCAATAGGAATACCGATGATATTATAAATGAATGCCCAAAACAAGTTCTGGTGAATCAATCGTACCGTTTGCCGTGACAACTTGAAGGCTTTTGGTAATAATAATAAATCAGAAGTCATCAGCGTAACCATTGCTACATCCATTGCAATATCCGTACCCTTGGCCATAGCAATACTGACATCTGCCAGTGCAAGAGCCTGTGAATCATTGATGCCATCTCCTACCATTGCAACTTTCTTGCCTTTTTTTTGCAGTTCATGTATATAATTTTCTTTATCATCAGGCATAGCTTCGGCTACGAAGTGGTTGATGTCAAGCTTCTCGGCTACAACTTCTGCAGCTTTCTTGCCGTCACCTGTCAACATACAGACTTCGATGCCGTGAAATTTTAATTGTTTGATAGCTTCAAAAGTTGTTGATTTAATAGGATCATTGATAGCTATGACCGCAATCAGATTATTGTTACAACCGAAGTAGACAATGCTACAGCCTTTTAATTCTGAATGAAGCGCCATTTCATTCATTATATTTGTATTATCAGCTCCGAATTCAGCAAATAGTTTTTTGCTTCCGGCCCAGTATTTATTACTTTCATAGTTGACGATAATCCCCTTTCCTGCAATATTTTCATAATTATCAATAGTAGAAGGAATAGCTGTTGGTTCTTTTTCATGTATATAAGAAACAATGGCCTTAGATAGCGGATGTTCTGATTTGATCTCGGCAGCAAGCAATATATTGATCTGTCGGTCATTTTGTTCATTAGCCCATAACCATTCGGAAACCTTAGGATAACCCATCGTTAGTGTACCGGTCTTATCGAATACTACAACATCAACTTTACGCATCTGTTCCAGAGCTACGGCGTCTTTGATAAGAATATGGTTATCGGCAGCCTTTCCTATACCAACCATCAAAGCCGTCGGCGTGGCAAGGCCAAGTGCACATGGGCAAGCTATAACTAATACTGAAACGAATGATAACAAAGCATACGAGAAGTCTTGTAAACCTCCGACCAACAGCCAAATGATAAAAGTAATTATCGCTGCCGATAATACTACCGGAACGAAAATCCCCGTCACCTTATCAACGATACGCTGTACAGGAGCCTTGCTACCTTGGGCCTGCTGAACCATATGGGTGATGCGGGCCAAAACAGTTTCACTACCCACCTGTTTTACATCCATTGTAAACGGATTGAGTTGATTTATGGTGCCTGTCAAGACTTTATGACCGATACCTTTCTCTACAGGAATAGGTTCACCGCTAAGCATACTTTCATCTACGTAAGAGGTACCTTGGCAAATAACACCGTCCACCGGAATCTGTTCGCCGGGGCGTACAAGTACCTTATCATCTATCTTTAAGTTTTTGATATCAATCTTTGTTTCTTTCCCGTCTCTAATCACCGAAGCTTGTTTGGGTTGCAGTCCCATTAATTTCTTTATAGCAGATGAAGTATTACTCTTTGCCTTTTCCTCCATCAGTTTGCCTGTAAGTACGAAAGCGATGATTATTGCTACAGCTTCGAAACAGTAAAGAGGATGAAGTCCGCGTGAGATCCAAAATTGCGGATAAATAGTATCAAAGGAGCTTGTCAGAAAAGCAATAGAGGTACTTAATGCTACAAGCGTATCCATATTGCTCCGTTTTAGCTTGAGCTGTTTCCAAGCATTGACATAGAAAGAATTTCCCCAAAGAATCATAACAGTGAGAGTCAGAATCAATTGAATCCATTCGGAAACACTGTTTCCGGGCCAAAACATTGCAAGAATAAATATAGGAATTGCAAAAATCCAAGCTCCGGCTACTTGCTTTTTAAGAAGATTATAGTGTCTCTTTTCGGCCTTTTCTTTCAATTCTTCACGATTCTCTTCTTCGATAATAAGATCGTAACCGACAGACAATACGGAAGCACGAATCTCTCCCGGAGTCAATTTTGTCTTGTCATATGATACTGAAAGCATATTTGAAGCAAAATTCACTGATGCATCCGTTACTCCAGGTATATTCTTTACAGTTTTTTCCACGTTATTAGCACAACTTGCGCAATGCATATTTAGCACAGGAAAGGAACCTTGTATTATTAAATTCTTCATTATAAAAATGTTCGTTATATTCACATTTTAATAACAATAAATCTCTTGTTTTGTTCATTTGGCTTGCTTCGTGCATTTAATTATAAAAAAAAACAACTAGCAGATATAAGAATTCAAATCCTTTGATAGTTATTATATGCACCCGAATCAAAGAAATCATCATGAGAATAATTATTTCTCGTATAATATTGTTCAAAATCTATTTTTTTGATCTATATTTGTCATCATAAAAGTTAAGATGATAATTTAATTATTAAAAGATTATTATGAGAAAACATTTTGTTTATCAGCCTCTTTTCCTTTTTTTGTGTTCACTACTTTTCGGTATAATATTTATATCTTGCGGTGGGAAGTCAAGTAAGAATATCGGTGCTTTCAAGTTTGATAGCATTAAGGTGAACAGGACTGTGCATCTTTTTGCCGATACGGCAAAGCCTGCATGTAATATAGTTGTTAATTTTAGCTATATCAAAAAAACTTCCAATAATACATTGAAAGATAGCATAAATAAAAGACTTGTAAACTTCTGTTTTGGTGAAAAATATGAAAAGATGTTGCTTGATACGGTAATCAAACATTTTACCGATAATTATATTCATGCATACGTTCATGATCTGGAGCCAATGTATAAAGAAGACAAAAAGAATGTTGATGACAGTTCTTCTGTTGGTGCCTGGTATTCTTATTATAAGAATATCAAAGGGTATGTACAATTGTATCATAAGAGTCTTTTAGTCTATCGTTTTGACTATAACGAATTTACCGGAGGTGCTCATGGCATTTATAGTTCGAAATTTTTAAATTTTGATCTCAATGCCATGCGACCGCTTCAACTAAGTGATCTTTTTATAGACGATTATAGCGATGAATTGACTGATCTGATATGGAGTCAACTTATGGCTGATAATAAAGTAAAGACACATGATGAACTCCAAGATTTAGGATATGGAAGTACAGGTGATATTGCTCCTACAGAGAATTTCTATCTTTCAGATAAGTACATTACTTTTTATTATAATGTATACGATATCACACCATATGTCATGGGGGCTACAGAAGTGAAAATACCTTATGAACAAATACAACAATTGTTGAAGAAAAAAAGTATTATTGATGAATTCGATAAATAATTTTTATAAGATATAGTAGTGGAACTCCTATTGAAATATTTTCCGGAACTGACCGATTATCAATGTCGGCAATTTACAGATATCTATCCTTTATATAAAGATTGGAATTCAAAAATAAATGTTATATCTCGTAAGGATATCGAAAATCTATATGAGCATCACGTGCTACATTCATTAGGCATTGCGAAAATGATTCGGTTCAATGCCGGTAGTAGGGTTCTTGATTTTGGTACCGGAGGAGGATTTCCGGGCATACCATTGGCCATACTTTTTCCTGACGTACATTTCCACCTGATCGATAGCATCGGAAAGAAAGTACGTGTGGCTATGGAGGTGGCTAAAGATATAGGTTTAAAAAACGTTTCTTTCTCTCATACACGAGGTGAAGATGAAAATAAGAAATTTGATTTTGTGGTCAGCCGTGCTGTTATGCCCCTATCCGATTTGATAAAAATCATTCAAAAAAACATTTCGCCCGAACAGCATAATACTTTAGCAAATGGAGTGATTTGTCTCAAGGGGGGTGATTTGGAAGACGAAATTTCTCCATTTGGCAACAGAGTGGTTGTTCATCGATTAGGCGAAGATTTTGACGAAGCTTTTTTTGAAACAAAAAAAATTGTCTATATACCTTTATCATAAATCTCTTTTATAGATATGAAAATAAAAAGATTCGAATTTAATATGTTTCCCGTCAATTGCTATGTGTTGTGGGATGAAACAATGGAAGCTGTAGTTATTGATGCCGGATGTTATTATCCCGAAGAAAAGCAAGCACTGAAAGATTTCATTATCACCAACAACTTGAAAGTAAAGCACTTGCTTGATACACACATGCATCCCGATCATACGTTCGGTAATCCATATATGCTCAAAGAGTTTGGGTTATCACCCGAGGCTAATGAAGCCGATTTGTATTGGATGAAGGAAGCTGCGCAACAATGCAGAACATATGGTGTTGAATTGAAAGAAGAGCCTGTGCCGCCGGGACATTTCATTAATGACGGAGATATTGTCACTTTTGGTCATTGCCAATTGGAAGCCATACTTGTGCCGGGGCATTCACCTGGAAGTTTGGTGTTTTACGCAAGCGCCAATCATTTTATATTCTCCGGCGATGTGTTATTTCAGGGAAGTATAGGTAGAGCCGATCTTACCGGAGGAAACTTCGACAATCTCATCAAAAATATTCGTGAACGCCTCCTTGTTTTGCCCAATGAAACAATTGTCTATCCGGGACACGGTGCTCCAACTACCATTGGAATAGAAAAAGCGGAAAATCCATTCTTTAGAAAATAAAAACATTAAATTAATAAAATAGATAAGATTGTATAATGAAAACTGATCAATTAGTCTATCGACATGTCGGTATAAACGAAAAAAATATCGATGAGATGCTCCCCAAAATAGGAGTTGATTCGCTAGATGAGTTAATAAATAAGACTATTCCTGAAGATATCCGTCTTAAGAAACCATTGATTTTGCCTGAACCAATGACCGAGTATCAATTTGGCAAACATATAGCCAAGCTGGCAGGTAAAAACAAAATTTTCACTTCTTATATCGGTTTAGGTTGGTATAATACGATTACTCCGGCAGTAATTCAAAGAAATGTATTTGAAAATCCTGTTTGGTATACATCTTATACTCCTTATCAAACGGAAGTTTCACAGGGAAGACTGGAAGCATTGATGAATTTTCAAACAGCCATCAGTGATCTTACCGCCATGCCTCTTGCCAATTGTTCGCTTCTTGATGAAGCTACAGCGGCTGCCGAAGCAGTAACAATGATGTATAATTTGCGAACACGTCAACAACAGAAAGCAGGTGCCAATATCGTTTTTGTCGACGAAAATATATTTTCAACCACATTGGCGGTTATGACTACAAGAGCTATTCCGCAAGATATTATTTTACGTACGGGAAAGTATGAAGAATTCAAATTTACCTCGGATGTATTTGCTTGTGTATTACAATATCCCAATTCCAATGGCAGTGTAGAGGATTATTCAGCTTTTACAAAGATGGCGCATGAATCCGATTCCAAAGTTGCTGTTGCTGCCGATATTTTGAGTTTGGCATTACTTGTTCCTCCCGGTGAGTGGGGCGCTGATATTGTTTTTGGTAGTTCGCAACGATTAGGAACTCCCCTATTCTATGGCGGACCGTCGGCTGCATATTTCGCTACGCGCGAAGAATATAAGCGTAGTATGCCGGGAAGAATCATCGGATGGTCAAAAGATAAATATGGGAAATTGTGTTTCCGCATGGCTTTACAGACACGTGAACAGCATATTAAACGTGAAAAAGCAACATCCAACATTTGTACGTCTCAGGCATTATTGGCCATTATGGCTGGTTTCTATACCGTATATCATGGACACGAAGGCATTTCTAATATTGCCTCCAGAATACATTGTATAGCTGTCTTGATAAATAAAAGATTGAAAAAACTCGGTTATGAACAACTGAATAATCAATTTTTTGATACACTACGTATCAAATTGCCCCAAAGCATTTCTGCCGAACAAATTAGAACCATAGCTTTAGGCAAAAAGGTTAATCTGCGTTATTTTAGTAATATGGATATCGGTCTCAGTATTGATGAAACAACAGATGTGCAGGCAATAAATTCTTTGCTTTCCATTTTTTATATTGCAGCTGGGGTAACTTGTCAAAAGGTTGGAGATATTACTTCCGAGTCTATAATCAACAAGGATTTAAAGCGTAAATCGAATTTTCTTGAACACGAGGTTTTTTGTAAGTATCATACGGAAACTGAGATGATGCGCTATATTAAGCGTCTGGATCGTAAGGATATATCATTAACACATTCTATGATTCCTCTAGGTTCATGCACGATGAAGATGACTGCCGCGGCAGAAATGTTGCCAGTCAGCAGATCGGAATTTATGGGGATTCATCCCCTGGTTCCCAAGGATCAGGTTGAGGGTTACAATGAACTGATTGAAAATCTTTGCAATCAATTAAAAGTTATTACGGGTTTTGAGGGTGTCACTCTGCAACCTAATTCAGGTGCGGCCGGAGAATATACTGGCCTGCGAATGATTCGTTCTTATCTCGAAAGTATAGGTCAAAGTAAGCGTAATGTGATATTGATTCCGGCTTCGGCACATGGAACAAATCCGGCATCTTCTATCCAAGCAGGTTTTCATCCTATTACTTGTGCTTGTAATTCGCAAGGAGATATTGATATGGATGATTTGTGTGCCAAGGCAGAAGCTAACAAAGATGTGTTGGCAGCTATCATGATTACATATCCTTCAACGCATGGAATATTTGAAACTACAATTAAAGAAATTTGCGGATTAATTCATGGTTACGGTGCCCAGGTTTATATGGATGGCGCAAACATGAATGCTCAGGTTGGTCTCACCAATCCCGGATTTATAGGTGCCGACCTCTGTCACCTTAATTTGCATAAGACATTTTCATCTCCTCATGGCGGAGGTGGTCCTGGCGTTGGTCCTATTTGTTGTGCCAAACATCTTATTCCTTTTCTTCCGGGACATCCATTGTTCGGAAATTCAAGCAATGAAGTTTCTTCTGCTCCCTATGGAAGTGCCGGAATATTGCCTATTTCTTATGGATATATTTGTATGATGGGCACTGAGGGGCTTACAATGGCGACTAAAATAGCAATCCTTAATGCCAATTATATTGCTGCTTGTCTAAAAGATACATATGGTATTGTATATCAGGGTGCCAATGGTTTTGTGGGACATGAGTTGATATTGGAATGTAGAGAGATTAATAAAGAAACCGGAGTTACCGAGGTAGATATAGCCAAAAGATTGATGGATTATGGATATCATGCACCAACACTCTCCTTCCCCGTTCATGGAACCTTGATGGTTGAACCTACCGAAAGTGAAAGTCTGGCAGAATTAAATAATTTTATTCATGTAATGTTGAATATATGGAATGAGATTCAAGAAGTAAAAGATGGTAAGTCAGACAAAGATGATAATGTATTGAAAAATGCTCCTCATCCGGAATATGAAATCGTAGATGATAATTGGAAGCATATATATAGCCGTGTAAAAGCGGCCTATCCGATAGAGAGTGTTCGCGAAAACAAGTTTTGGATTAATGTTGCTCGTGTTGATGATACTTTGGGTGACCGTCATCTGCTTCCTACACTATATGGAAAATTTGAATAATTAATAGTTTTAATTTTACACCCGATAATTCATTATTATGAATTATCGGGTGTAAAATTATTCTTTTGAAGTTTTTATTCTACGATATTAATAATCCCTTCTTTTATCTTTTTTTCTTTTAATGGTAAATTTTCTTTTGCATATCCTAAGGCAAGGCAACCATAAACCCGATGATTGTCAGGTACTCCCAAAGAAGAAATAAATTTTCTTACCTCGGGATCATTAGAAGTTATACCCAATTGATTAATCCAACAAGCACCGATGCCCAATGAATGAGCGGCCAAATACATGTTTTCGATTGCGCAGGCGCAATCCATACCCGACCACCAATACGTTGGTTCATTTGAAACAATGATCAATGTTGGCGCATGATAATAGCAACAATAACTCTGATCATGTCCGCGTTCTTTCTCAAAAGAGTTATTACTTTTGGTGAATGCCCTTTTTATTTGTTCGTTCAATTCTTCAAGTTTCTGTGCATTTTGAATAGCCGAGAAATGCCAGGTTCTTAGTCCCATTCCATTAGGTGCATAGGTTCCTGCCTCCAATATCATTTGCAGATCTTCTTTTGATACCTGCTTTTCATTATAAGAGCGAATACTATGACGTGTTCTTATATTTTCTAAAATCTCATTTGTTTTCATTTTATGTTTCTTTATTTAATGATATATTTTATTCTTGCCTATTATATATTTAATTTATTATCGTACAAGTACTTATTTATCGAAGCGCAGACTATTCACTTTTTCGAGTCTTTTACAAAGATGAGTAATTATTGAAAGACGTGCACGAAGAGTCATTTTGCAATCCGAATCATACGACTGGCTGACTATTATGGGATTTTCCTCCTTAATTATATGCATTACATCATTCATAAAAGGATACTCAAACATAAAGGTGATTTCTTTATCTACTGTCTTTTCTATTATTATAGCAGAAGATATAGCTGCTGCCGCGGCTGTTCGGTAAGCGACAATAAGTCCGCTTGTGCCTAATTTTATGCCTCCAAAATAACGAACTACTATAATTAAGATATCTGTCAACTGATTTGAATTAATCTGCCCGAGTATCGGACGTCCTGCCGTGCTTGATGGTTCGCCGTTGTCATTGGCACGAAAAATCTTTCGCTCCTGTCCCAACATATAGGCATAGCAAATATGTCGGGCATCATAATATTTCTTTTGATAGATAGATAGTTGAATTTTGATTTCGTCAAGAGAGTGTACGGGTATAGCAAAGGATAAGAATCTGCTACGCTTTTCGGTATAAGAACTTTCGGCGAACTCCTCAATTGTCAAGTATTTATCTTCAACTTCCATGTTACAAACTTACATGTATTTTTTTGAAAAAACAAATCAGCTCTTTTAAATTAACATATTTATTCTTGCTAACAAGTCCTCTTTCATTGGTTCTATCTAGACCAATGAAAGAGGACTTGTTAAGGTGATAGTGACCGATTATTCTAATCTAAAGAATGTATAATCAGTCCTGATCTCAATTTTGGTTCGAACCAAGTGGTTTTAGGAGGCATGATATTACCGGAGTCAGCAATATTCATTAGTTGTTTCATGGATACCGGATAGAGAGCTAAGGCAACTTGCATTTCACCTTTGTCAACACGTCTTTTTAATTCTTCCAGACCGCGGATTCCTCCAACAAAATCAATTCTTTTATCACTCCGAAGGTCTTTTATACCTAGAATCTCATCAAGAATGTATTTAGAAGAAATAGTTACATCTAGAATTCCTATTGGGTCAGTATCATCGTATGTTTCCGGTTTGGCAGTCAAGCTGTACCATATTCCGTTTAAATATAATGAGAAGTTGTGCAATTTGGTAGGTTTGTAACTTTGGCTGCCTTTTTCTTCAACGTCAAAATGCCTTTCTATAGCCGTCAGGAACTCTTGTAGGGTAAGACCATTTAGGTCTTTTACTACACGGTTATAATCAATGATGGTTAATTGACTGGCCGGAAAGCAAACGGCCATAAAGTAATTGTATTCTTCGTTACCTGTGTGATCTGGATTTTTTTTAGCTTTCTCTGCACCTACTAATGCTGCTGCTGCTGAACGATGATGACCATCGGCTATGTACAGGGATGGAATTTTTGCAAATTCTTTAGTGATGGTATTAATGTCGTTTTCATTATTAATGATCCAGAAAGTGTGTCTAAAGCCGTCATCCGGCGCTACAAAGTCATAAACAGGCTTTTTTATCGTATACTTTTTAACGATGGTATCAAGTGAAACATTGTCGGGGTAAGCAAAAAAAACAGGTTCAATATTTGCATTATTGACTCGTACATGTTTCATTCGGTCTTCTTCTTTATCCTTGCGAGTCAGTTCGTGTTTTTTGATGATACCGTTCAAATAATCGGGAACATAAGCACCTACAACTAATCCATACTGTACTTTTCCATGCATCGTCTGAGCATAGATATAATAATTTTCTTTGCTATCTTGTATCAGCCAACCTCTTCTTTGGAATTTTTTAAAGTTTTCGGCTGCTTTGGCATATACTCGTTCATCATGTTCGTCGATACCTCTAGGAAAATCTATTTCCGGTTTAATAATGTGATAAAGTGATTTTTCATTTCCTTTAGCCTCTTCCCTAGCTTCTTCCGAATTCAGTACATCATAAGGACGTGATGCTACTTGCTCAACAATGTTTTGTGGGGGGCGAATACCACGAAATGGTTTTATTACAGCCATATTATAATATAAGTTTAAGGTAAAAAAGAATGTGTTGGAATTTGATTCTTCCTAACACATTCTTATCAAAGGTTTCTAATTTTGTATTGAATAATTGAGACAAATTTTATGACAATAGGAACAATGATAATGTTGTGACCAAGATAT
>JALNVG010000054.1 GCA_023227685.1 Bacteroidaceae bacterium | reverse complement strand
GCAAAAATAAGAGAATATGGAAGAGGATAGGATAGTACTTCGTACGGAGAATTTAGTGAAGAAGTATAGTAAAAGGACTGTTGTAAGTCATGTTTCCTTTGATGTGAAGCAAGGTGAAATTGTCGGATTGTTAGGCCCTAATGGTGCTGGTAAGACGACATCCTTTTATATGACAGTTGGACTTATTACTCCAAACGATGGTCATATTTTTTTAGATGAGAAAGATATTACTAAGTATCCGATGTATAAAAGAGCTCAAATCGGTATTAGCTATTTGGCTCAGGAACCTTCTGTTTTTCGAGCAATGAGTGTGGAAGATAATATCGCTTCTGTACTTGAGATGTCTAATAAGTCAAGGGATCTTCAGAAAGAAAAATTGAATGAACTCATTTCCGAACTTAGATTGGATAAGGTAAGACATAATAAAGGTAATCAGTTGTCGGGCGGTGAGCGTCGTCGTACTGAGATTGCACGGTGTTTGGCTATAGATCCTAAATTTATTATGCTTGATGAACCTTTTGCTGGCGTCGATCCTATTGCTGTAGAAGACATCCAACATATTGTGTGGAAATTAAAATATAAAAATATTGGTATTTTGATTACTGATCATAATGTACAGGAAACATTGAGTATTACCGATCGTGCCTATCTGTTGTTTGAAGGAAAAATACTTTTTCAAGGGACCCCTGAAGAATTGGCTGAGAATCAAATTGTACGTGAAAAATATTTAAGTAACAGCTTTGTTTTGCGACGCAAGGCCTTTCAAATTGAAAATACAACAGAATAATGTGAAAATATAAAATAAAGAGTTGGAAAATCTCTGTAATTAGCTTTTTTGGGGCATAAAAAAAGCTGTCTTTTTTTCGAAAAGGACAGCTTTAATTTTTTTTGTAAAAGTTTAGGATCTAGGCCTAGCTTCTTTAACTACCATGGTTCTGCCCATGTAATCTGAACCGTTAAGTTCAGCGATGGCTTTTGCTGCTCCAGCATCGTCATCCATTTCTACAAAACCGAATCCTTTAGATCTACCGGTTTCACGATCGTCAATAATTTTGACAGTGGTTACTGCACCGTATGCTTCCATAACTTGTTGCAGATCTGCTTCCTTAACATGATAGTTAAGATTTCCTACGTAAATGTTCATAATGAAATAATAAAAATAAATAAATATAATAAACTCTCTGGCTGATGGCTACTAATAAAAAGATTGTAATAATAGAGAGTTTTCAGATTCGTTTTTAAAACGGAAGTAAATACCTCGTAATCGAATCGATTAACTAATTTTCCATCAATCCAATGCAAAGGAACACATAATATTTGATATTCTATCTTTTTTCTTGAATTATTTATGCTAATACCTGAAAAAAAATAAAAATGCGGCCTTTTTTTATTAAAAACCTTCTTTTAAAAATAATTTTCTAATGTTATTTTGTTATTTAAAAGAATAACACTAATTTTGCAGGCTCGTTGTTTATATATATAGATTATAAATTAAAATAGATATTGTCAAAATGAACGTTTCATTACAAAACATTGACAAAGTAAGCGCATTGCTTACTGTTAAAATTGAGAAAATAGACTATCAGGAAAAGGTAGAACAGTCGTTGCGTAAAGCACGTCAAAAAGCTCAAATGCCAGGCTTTCGCAAGGGTATGGTCCCTAAAGCTATGATAAATAAGTTGTATGGAAAGTCTATTCTTGCAGAAGAAGTAGATAAGATCCTTAATGATAAGGTATATGACTATATTAAAGAAAACAAATTAAAGGTTCTCGGTCAGCCACTTTCCAATGAAGAAAAACAATCAAAAATTGATTTTGATACAATGGAGGAGTTTGAATTTACCTTTGATTTGGCTCTTGCTCCGGATTTTGATGTCACAGTTACTAAAGAGGATAGAGTGAATTACTATACAATTGAGGTAACAGATAAAATGGTTGATGCCGAAGTTGAAAATTATACCCGTCGTAATGGTAAAAATGAAGATGTAGATATCTATAAGGATAATGATATAGTTGAAGGTTTACTAGTTCAGTTGGATGAAAAGGGGAATACGATAGAAAAGGGTATTCAAGTAGAATCGGCTCAAATTATGCCGTCTTATTTTAAAAACGATGAACAAAAAATGCTTTTTGCTGATGCAAAGGTTGATGATGTGTTGACAATCAATCCATATTCGGCTTATGAGGCGAATGCTGTGGGTTTAGCTTCATTGTTGAAGATAGATAAGACTGTTGCAGCTGATGTAAAATCTAATTTTACTTTTCAAATAAAGAAAATTTCTCGTTTTATCCCAGGTGATTTGACCCAAGAAATTTTTGATCAAGTATATGGAAAGGATGTAGTGAAGAGCGAAGAGGAATTTCGTGCCAAGATTAAAGAAGGACTTGTTCAAGGTTTCATTCCCGAGGGCAATTATAAATTTTTGATGGATGTTCGTAAGGTGCTTTCTGATAAGGTTGGGAAATTGGAATTCTCTGAAAAGTTACTCAAACGTATGATTCTTGAGAATAATAAGGATAAAGGTGAGGAGTTTGTATCCAAGAAATTTGAAGAAAGCATCAATGAATTGAGTTGGCAGTTGATTAAAGATAAACTGGTTGAAGCAGCAGGTCTTAAAATTGAACAAAGTGATATTATAGAAACTGCTAAAAATGCAGCAAGAGCACAATTTGCTCAATACGGCATGCATTCGGTTCCTGATGATGTACTCACTAACTATGTGCAGGAAATGCTAAAGAAGAAAGAGAGTGTTGAGAATCTGTATAATCGTGCTATTGAAGAAAAATTGACAGAAGACCTAAAGTCTAAAGTTACATTGGAAAATAAGACTGTTTCCTTAGAAGAATTTAATAAAATGTTTGAATGATTCAAGGGCTTGTAGTCGTTTATTTATAAGAAAAAACACAGAGTCTTCTTTTTAATACTCTGTGCTTTTTGTTTCTTTTCGTTTTTACTGTGGATTATTATAAAAATAAGAATAATATGGATGAGTTTAAAAATTTTGCAACAAAACATCTTGGAATGGATGGTATGGCTCTTGATGATGTGATTAAAGCTCAAAACGGATATTTGAATCCGTATATATTGGAAGAACGTCAGTTGAATGTTACTCAATTAGATGTCTTTTCTCGTTTGATGATGGACCGTATTATCTTTCTCGGCACTGAAATAGATGCCTATACAGCAAATACTTTGCAGGCACAGTTGCTTTATTTGGATTCAGTTGATCAAGGTAAGGATATATCTATATATATTAATTGTCCGGGTGGAAGTGTTTATGATGGACTCGGTATTTATGATACCATGCAATTTATAACAAGTGATGTTGCTACTATTTGTACAGGTATGGCAGCATCAATGGCATCAGTATTATTGGTGGCAGGAACGGAAGGCAAACGCTCAGCCTTGAAACATTCGCGTGTTATGATTCACCAGCCGATGGGAGGTATTAAAGGTCAGGCGTCAGATATTGAAATTACGGCTCGTGAAATTCAGAAAATAAAGAAAGAACTTTATACTATTATAGCCGAACATGCTCATGTGGATTATGAAAAAGTTTGGAAAGACTCTGATCGTGATTATTGGATGACAGCCGAAGAAGCTAAAGAATATGGTATGGTAGATGAGATTTTGATAAAAAAATAAAGATGGCTGATATAACAAAATCAACTGGTAAAAAGAAGTGTAGTTTTTGCGGACGTACCGAAAAAGAAGTTAATTTTTTAATAACCGGTTTGAACGGAAACATATGTGATTCTTGTGTAACGCAAGCTTATGAAATTACACAGGAAGCTTTGGGTTTAAAGAATGTGACGGATGATAAAGACAAGTTGGATTTAAAGGATTTGCCCAAACCTATAGAAATTAAAAAATTTCTAGATCAATATGTCATTGGACAAGATAGGGCCAAGCGTTTTCTCTCTGTATCGGTATATAATCATTATAAAAGGCTTCTTCAAGAGAATACAGGTGATGATGTGGAAATAGAAAAATCAAATATTATTATTGTCGGAAATACAGGAACAGGTAAAACTCTTTTGGCTCGTACGATTGCGAAATTATTGCATGTACCATTTGCTATTGTAGATGCTACAGTGCTGACTGAAGCAGGATATGTGGGTGAAGATATCGAAAGTATCTTGACTCGTTTACTCCAAGTTGCCGATTATAACGTGAAATCAGCAGAGCGCGGTATCGTTTTTATAGATGAAATAGATAAAATTGCCAGGAAAAGCGATAACCCTTCGATTACACGAGACGTAGGAGGTGAGGGTGTTCAGCAGGGATTGTTAAAACTACTGGAAGGATCAGTAGTGCTAGTTCCGCCTCAGGGTGGGCGTAAGCATCCTGATCAGAAGATGATTCCAGTTAACACGAAGAATATATTGTTTATATGTGGAGGTGCTTTTGATGGTATTGAAAAGAAAATAGCTCAAAGATTGAATGCACATGTTGTTGGTTATAATGCTTCCAAAAAGGCTTCGAGAATAGAGCGGAATAACTTGATGCAGTATATTGAGCCTCAGGATTTGAAAGCTTTCGGCTTGATACCTGAAATCATTGGACGTCTGCCTGTACTGACTTATCTGGATCCGCTTGATCGTACGGCACTTCGTGCTATACTTGTTCAACCGAAAAATTCTATCATTAAGCAATATATTAAATTGTTTGAAATGGATGGTATTACACTTACTTTTGAAGATGAGGTCTACGAATATATTGTTGATAAAGCAATAGAATTTAAACTTGGAGCCCGCGGTTTGCGGTCTATTGTAGAAGATATAATGATGGACGAAATGTTCGAATTACCTTCAAAAAAGGTAAAAGAGTATCATGTTACACTCGCTTTTTCCAAATCGCAATTGGAAAAAGTCAATGTTTCAAAATTGCAAAATTCATAATTACACCTTTTTTTATAAGAAGCACATTTATTAATAAAAAAACAAAAGTTTTTGTTTGATATTTGATTAGTTGTTTATAACTTTGTTTTGTGTCCTAAATAGAACATTCTTATGACATGAAAATAATGGATAAAAACAGCTCAATAGATTATATGGCAGAAAAGATTAATTTAAAAGCAGAACTAAAAAAGTATTTTGGGTTTGATCAATTTAAGGGAAATCAAGAGGCTATTATTAAAAACTTACTGAATGGTAAGAATAGTTTTGTGTTAATGCCTACGGGCGGAGGAAAATCTCTTTGTTATCAGTTACCTTCACTTTTGATGGATGGAATGGCTATTGTTATTTCTCCTCTTATTGCTTTGATGAAGAATCAAGTAGATGCAATGCGTAATTTTAGTGAAGATGATGGCATTGCTCATTTTATAAATTCTTCATTGAATAAAAGTGCGATTGAGCAAGTAAAAGTCGATATTCTTTCGGGAAAGACAAAACTTCTTTACGTAGCTCCTGAATCTCTTACTAAAGATGAGTATGTGGATTTTCTGCGTGATGTTAAAATTTCTTTCTATGCAATAGACGAAGCACATTGTATCTCTGAGTGGGGACATGATTTTCGACCGGAATATCGTCGGATACGGCCGATTATAAATGAAATCAGCGAAGCACCTATTATAGCTTTAACAGCTACGGCAACTCCGAAGGTACAGCATGATATTTTGAAAAATTTGCAGATGATTGGTGCTCCAGTTTTCAAGTCTTCATTTAATCGTCCGAATCTTTATTACGAAGTTCGACCTAAAACGGTTGATGTAGATAAGGATATTATCAAATTTATTAAAAACAATATAGGCAAGTCAGGTATAATTTATTGTCTTAGCAGAAAGAAAGTTGAAGAACTGACTGAGATTCTTGGTACTAATGGTATTAAGGCGCGTGCCTATCATGCAGGTATGGATCCTGCAACTCGTTCTCAAAATCAAGATGATTTTTTGATGGAGAAGGTCGATGTTATAGTTGCTACTATTGCTTTTGGTATGGGAATTGATAAACCTGATGTGAGATTTGTTATTCATTATGATATTCCAAAGAGTTTGGAGGGATATTATCAGGAGACCGGGCGTGCCGGGCGTGATGGTGGTGAAGGCTTATGTATTACATTTTATTCGAATAAAGATATACAAAAGCTCGAAAAATTCACACAGGGTAAACCTATTGCGGAGCAAGAGATAAGTAAACAATTATTGGCTGAAACGATGGCATATGCAGAATCATCTATCTGTCGGCGTAAAACGTTGTTGCATTATTTCGGCGAGGAATATAACGAAGATAATTGCGGAAATTGCGATAATTGTTTGAATCCGCAGAAAAAGATGGAGGCGAAGTCTTTCTTGTGTACTTTATTGGAAGTAGTCTTGGCCACAAAAGAGAACTTTAAATCAGATTACATTATTGATATTCTGCAAGGGAGAGAAACTAATGATGTTGTTGCTCATCAACATGATGAACTCGAGGTCTTTGGTTCCGGAATGGGCGAAGAAGATAAATTGTGGAATTCAGTTATTCGTCAAGCTTTGATTGCTGGGTATTTAAGTAAAGATGTAGAACATTATGGCCTGTTAAAGGTAACAGAAGAAGGAAATGAATTTTTGAAAAAGCCAAAGTCTTTTAAAATAATAGAAGACAAGGATTTTGAGGATGACGAAGAAGAAATGCCGGCTCGCGGAGGTGCTGCTTGTGCAGTGGATCCTACCTTGTATACTATGTTGAAAGATTTGCGTAAGAAACTTTCTAAAAAGTTGCAAGTTCCTCCTTATGTTATTTTCCAGGATCCTTCACTTGAATCCATGGCTACCATTTACCCAATAACCATTGATGAATTACAAAATATTCCCGGAGTGGGGGCGGGCAAAGCCAAACGCTATGGGGATGAGTTCTGTAAATTAATTAAACGTCATTGTGAGGAGAATGAAATAGAGCGTCCTGATGATTTGCGCATTCGTACCGTTGCAAATAAGTCAAAAATGAAAGTTTCTATTATTCAGGCAGTTGATAGACAAGTGGCATTAGATGATATTGCTCTGTCCAAAGGTATAGAGTTTGATGAACTGCTTGATGAAATTGATGCAATAGTTAATTCGGGAACAAAATTGAATATCGATTATTTCTTACGTGATATTATGGATGATGATCATATGCTCGATATTTATGATTACTTTAAAGATTCAGTTACTGATAATATTGATAGTGCAGTTGATGAATTAGGAGATGATTTTACTGAGCAGGAAATACGCTTAGTGCGTATTAAATTCATTTCGGAGATGGCGAATTAAAAAATTATATGATGCCCCAATTTACATGTATTACAAATATCAGTGTGTCTAAAATCACCTTCATGATGTAGCTATTATAAGTGAGTTGCCTAAATATAGTCGTCTGTGAGAATCCTAATTCATAAGAATAATATTTTTCTCGTTTTCTTTGTAAGAATTTCTATATAGGTAGGTGTGATGAGTGGTTGATTATTAAATTGATTTGAAAGAATGAGCAGATTATTATTCTGTTTTTGTATCTTATGGAGTTTGGCTACTTCTGCGCAGCAGAAAGCAGTGCTGATGCGTATAAACGGAAGAGAAGTGACTTGCTCTGAATTCGAACGCTTTTGTCGGCGTGATCAAATTAAAAAAAATTCCACTTTATCTATTCAGCAGAAGCTTGCACTTTTTCAAGTACATGAATTGGAATTGATAGCTGCCGAAAAGGATGGGTTGAGTCTTAATCCTGAATATCTTGATAAAGTGGCGAACTATCGTCATCAATTAGTTCGTTTGTACCTTACAGACAAGCGTGTGACAGATCAATCCGCTTTAAAGATTTACAATTTTATGAAGAAGACGGGGTTTGCAGGTAAAATTGAGTTTATTCAGATTTTCAGATATTTGCCCCAATATATATCTTCAGTAAAGCTCTCTCAGGCGAAAGAGCAGATGGATTCTATCTATCAGGTTTTTAAAAATAATCCTTCAGTAGATTTTCGCACCATGGTGAATAAATATTCTGATGATCGTAAAAGTCATTGGCTTGGGCGTTTTGAATCACCGGAAGATTTTGAGGATGTTGCTTTTTCATTATCTAAAGGGCAAATATCAAAAGTCTTTTATACACCAAAAGGATTGCATATCGTTAAGGTTTTAGATCAAAAGCCTTTTCCTTCTTTTGAATTGTTACGAGAAAAGATAGAACGTCAGTTTGCCGATAGTCCCGATTTTGATATGGGAGTATCAGTAGTCGTGGAAAAATTAAAAAAAGAATACAATTATAAATCTTTTGAAGTCGCGATTAGCGAACTGAAAGAAAAAGGATTCACAGATAAGGTATTGTTTGTTTTAGATGACCATCGTTATACCGGTATTGATTTCAATCGTTTTGCACAATTTTATCCTTATCGGGTTGATAAAGCATTGACTGATTTTGTTAGTAAAACGGTTCTTGATTATGAGTACAGCCGGTTGGATAAGAAATATGTTTCTTTTAATGATTCTTTAGCCAATTTTCGCGAAGATTTATTGATTGATGAAGTAAGGGCTTTGGAGGTTAATAAACCTGCGTCTTTAATAAAAGACGGACCAGCCATGTATTTTAAAATTCATCGATCTGATTATATCTTGAAAGAACCTAAATTTGTAGGATTTGTTATTCATTGTTCTGATCGAGAAGTTGCTTCGCGAGTACATAAGTTAATAAAAGAAGTATCTTTTGATAATCAGATAGAAACGATAGAAAAAAGATTTAATGCTTCCGGAAATAAAAAAGTGAAGATTGAAAAAGGAACGTTTGCACAAGGAGAGAATCGTTTTGTAGATAAATTAGTATTTGGTAAGGGTGATTTTTTACCTTTGAAGTCATTTCCTATAACCTTTGTATCGGGATATAAGCAAAAAGGGCCGAAAGATTATACGGAGGTGCTTGATTCTGTGACCAGAGATTATCAAAGGTATGCTTATGATTATTGGATAGACAAGTTAAGAGATAAAGTCAAGGTTGAAATAAACCAAGAGGTTTTAAAAACCGTTAATAATGATTGATAATAATTATTATTCATTATCTTCGTATCCTATTAATCGAAATGATTGGGGCAATAAAAAATGAGATAAAATATAATTAGTAAATACGAAGAATGAAGAAGTTTGTGAATTATAAATTGGTTATTCTGTTTGTTTTGGCCAGTTTAACGAA
Organism: Bacteroidaceae bacterium; assembly: GCA_023227685.1. Classification (GTDB taxonomy): domain Bacteria; phylum Bacteroidota; class Bacteroidia; order Bacteroidales; family Bacteroidaceae; genus JALNVG01. The sequence continues at coordinate 4,171 of JALNVG010000054.1, read as the reverse complement.
TGTAGAAATGTATTCACAAGATAATGTGATAGATCAAGTGGTATGGGTTGTTGGCGACGAGGCAATTTTGAAATCTGAAGTTGAAGAAGCCAGAATGAATGCATTATACGAAGGTCGTAAATTCGATGGTGATCCATATTGCATTATTCCGGAAGAAATAGCTGTACAGAAATTATATTTGCATCAGGCGGAACTCGACAGTATAACGGTTCCTGAATCTGAAATAACTCAACGTGTGGATTATATGATGAATCAGTATACACAAGCCATCGGGTCAAAAGAGAAGATGGAAGAGTATTTCAATAAAACATCGATGCAGATACGAGAATCCTTGCGTGATAATGCAAAAGACGGTCTGATAGTTCAGAAAATGCAGCAGAAAATTATAGGCGATGTTAAAGTGACTCCGTCTGAAGTGCGTCGTTATTTTACAAATCTATCTTCGGACAGTATACCGTATGTGCCTACCAAAGTAGAAGTTCAGATCCTTATGTTGAAGCCCCGAATTCCACTTAAGGAAATCGAACGAGTAAAGGCTCGGTTACGTGAATTTACAGATCGTATAAATAAGGGTGAAACTACATTCTCAACTTTAGCTCGATTATATTCCGAGGATACCGGTTCTGCTATAAAGGGAGGTGAGATCGGCTTTAAGGGTAAGGGTATGCTTGATCCTGATTATGCCAATGTCGCTTTTAGTTTGCAAAATACAAAGCAAGTATCCAAGATAGTAGAGTCCGAGTTTGGTTATCACATTATTCAGTTAATAGAAAAACGTGGTGATCGGGTAAATACCCGTCATATCTTATTGCGCCCTCAAATCCCGGATAGCGCATTAGTTAATGCCCGTGTTCGTCTTGATTCTATAGTGAAAGATATACGCGATAAAAAATTCACCTTTGATGCAGCTGCTTCTAATCTTTCTCAAGATAAAGAGACTCGTAATAATAACGGGCTAATGGTAAATATCGATGAGGCTACAGGTGCTGCCACTTCAAAATTTGAAATGCAGGATTTGCCTCAGGATGTAGCCAAAGTGGTTGATAATATGAAGGTCGGTGAAATGTCCAAGGCTTTCACAATGGTTAATAGTAAGGACGGCAAAGAAGTCTGTGCCGTTGTAATGTTGAAAACAAGAATCCCCGGCCATAAGGCTTTGATTTCTGAAGATTATCAAAAATTGAAGACTATTGTTCTTGATAAGCAAAGAGAAGTAGTTTTGAAAAAATGGATAATAAATAAGCAGAAACATACCTTTGTCCGTATTAATAAAGATTGGCAAAAATGTGATTTCAAATATCCCGGATGGATTGTAAAGAAAGACTAAAAAGGATTTAAACGCTATATTCTTATATGCGAAAGATAAAAAATGTCAGATTGTTATCTAAATATCGATGGCCTTTTTTTTGTCTTTTCTGTCTGTTCTTTTTAAGTTTAGTTGCTCAAAACAAGAAACAGCCCTCTAAAGAAAAAAAAACAAAGATATTTTTGCTTCATGCAGATTTGGCTAAGGCCGATAAGCTCAGTCGGCCAGGTGTACAGGAGCTGGTCGGTACTGTAAAAATGCGTCATGACAGTATGTATATGTATTGTGATAGCGCATTGATTTATGAAAATACAAATTCGGTTGAGGCTTTCAGCAATGTTCGCATGGAACAAGGTGATACGCTTTTTATTTATGGTGATTATCTTGATTATGATGGCGCTACGAAGCTGGCAAAATTACGCGGTTCAGTTAAATTGGTGAATAAGGGTACGACACTGCTTACCGATAGTTTGAATTATGACCGGATGTATGATTTATGCTATTATTTTATGGGGGGTGTTATGATGGATGAGAATAATGTGCTCACCTCTCAATGGGGTGAATATAGTCCAGCTACCCATATTGCCGTTTTTAACCACAATGTAAAATTAAATAATCCGAAGTTTGTGTTGACCTCGGATACGTTGAGATATAATACAGTTTCAAAAATAGCGACAATTCTCGGACCTTCTTATATTGTGAGTGACAGTAATCACATATATTCCGAACGTGGTATTTATAATACCTTGACCGATCAGGGCAATCTTCTTGGACGTTCAATCTTGAGAAATGAAGGCAAAACCTTGACCGGTGACAGTTTGTATTATAATCGAAAAATTGGTTACGGCGAAGCATTCGGTAATGTAGTGATGAATGATAGTATTAAGAAGTCTATGTTGACCGGAGATTATTGCTATTTAAATGAATTAACGGATTCAGCCTTTTGCACCAAACGTGCAGTAGGTATTGATTATTCCGAAGCAGATAGTTTGTTTCTTCATGCAGATACCTTGACAATGGTTACGTTTAATATGAATACGGACTCCATGTATCGTTTAATGAAAGCTTATCATAAAGTCAGAGCCTATCGGGAGAGTGTGCAGGCCCAATGTGATTCTTTGGTGTATAACAGTAAGGATTCATGTATTATGATGTATAAAGATCCGATATTGTGGAGTGGAAAGCAACAATTGCTCGGAGAAGAAATTAATCTTTTTATGAATGACAGTACGGTTGACCATGCTAATATTATTAATCAGGCATTAGCTATAGAGCAAAAGGACAGCATTCATTATAATCAAGTATCAAGTAAATTGATGAATGCTTATTTTGTGAAAGGAGAAATGCGGCACGTAGAGATGATTGGCAATGTGCTTATCGGATTTTATCCTGAAGAAAAAGATAGTACTATGCTTGGCTATAATAACGGGGAGGGCAGTTTGCTTCATATTTACTTGAAGGATAAAAAGATGGAAAAAGCAAAGATGATCGGAAAATCGAATGGAACACTTTACCCGATGTCTCAAATCCCAGTTGGTAAGTTAAAGCTTCCAACGTTTGCTTGGTTTGATTATGCCCGTCCACTAAATAAAAATGACATTTTTAATTGGAGAGGTAAGAAAGAGAGTCAGCAGTTGAAAAAAACAATACATAGCACTCAGATAGTCGATAAACGAGAATTAGTAAAAATGAAATAAAATTATGGGGCTATTCAAAGAAAGAAAACCACGTCCGTTTAATCATCCCTATATATATGTGGACGAACGAAAGGAGAAATTGAAGAAGTTGGAAGAAGATGCCAAACGAGAATTGGGTATGCTTCCAGAAAGGAAGATTGATCCGGCCAAGGATATCCGTGGGAAATTTGTAGAAGGTACAAAACATTTGAAGCGGCGAAAAGAAAGTGGGAAAAAGCCGATTTCGGCAGGGATCCTTATTGTCATTATTGGCGTTTTGATTTATATTTGGCATTATTTGGCAACCGGTAGCTGGTCTTTTTGATTTTTTTCTATTGAATTTTAAAACGATATTAAACAGCATATGAGTGATATTATTCATTTGTTACCCGATTCCGTAGCCAATCAGATTGCTGCAGGAGAGGTGATACAACGCCCTGCATCTGTCATCAAAGAGCTGGTTGAAAACTCTGTCGATGCCGGAGCTAAGAATATTCAGGTATTAGTCACTGATGCTGGGCGAACATGCATTCAAATAATAGATGATGGGAAAGGCATGTCTGAAACCGATGCGCGGTTGGCCTTTGAGCGTCATGCTACTTCAAAGATACGGGAAGCAGCCGATTTGTTTAGTCTTCATACTATGGGTTTTCGTGGAGAAGCGTTAGCTTCTATTGCTGCTGTAGCGCAGGTCGAGCTCAAAACGCGCCTTGAAGGAGAAGAACTTGGCACGAAACTTATTATCTCAGCTTCAAAAGTAGAGAGTCAGAGCCCCGCATCTTGTCCGCAAGGGAGTAATTTTTCTGTTAAAAACTTATTTTTCAATATACCGGCACGCCGAAAATTCTTGAAGGCAAACTCTACTGAGCTTAGTCATATTTTGGCAGAGTTTGAGCGGATCGTACTTGTTCATCAAGATATCACCTTTTCACTTTACAATAATAATATAAAGTTGTTTCTCTTACCCGCTATATCCTTACGCCAGCGGATATTAAGCGTTTTTGGCAAAAAGCTTAATCAGCAGTTGATGGATATTTCAGTATCAACTACATTAGTAAAGATAAACGGCTATGTGATGAAGTCGAGTGCATCTGTAAAGAAAGGAGCTCATCAATTTTTCTTCGTTAACGGTCGTTTCATGAGGCATCCATATTTTCATAAAGCTGTGATGACAGCTTATGAGCACCTT
>JALNVG010000053.1 GCA_023227685.1 Bacteroidaceae bacterium | reverse complement strand
TTCACCTTATCCAACAAGTATGAACCCTCGGGCACGTATTTTGTTGAAGAACACGAAGCCAACAATTGAACGAAAACAATTGTAAGCAAGTAAAAATATCCTTTCTTCATGAAGCTCGTCTATCGATATAATGTGGAATATGCGGACAAAGATAAACATATTTTCGAATTAATAAATGGAAAAATTGAAAGAATGAAGTGCATTATTTGAAACATCTTTATAACTTTGCAATAAACTATTATAAAAACCGATTCTATCGAGTATGAACACACTATTAAGTAAGGCTAAAATAAAATATATCCACTCTCTTGAGATAAAGAAAATACGCAAAGAGGAACAAGTATTTCTAGCCGAAGGTCCGAAGCTTGTGGGAGATATGCTGGGGCACTTTCATTGTTGCCTGCTGGCTGCTACAAACAGTTGGCTCAAACAACATTCAAAGGTACAGTGTGATGAAATTCTTGAAGTGAACCGGACCGAACTCTCACAAATCAGTTTGCTGAAAGCGCCTCAGGAGGTACTTGCTGTCTTCAGACAACCGACCGATAGCGGGATTAATGTTGCAAATATACGCCAATCGCTATCTCTGGCCTTGGATGATGTACAGGATCCAGGTAATCTGGGCACAATCATACGCTTGGCGGATTGGTTCGGCATCGAACATATCTTTTGCTCTCCCAATACGGTTGATGTGTACAGTCCCAAAACCGTACAGGCAACCATGGGTGCTCTGGCCAGGGTAAAGGTGCACTATACGCCGTTGCCGGAGTTTATCCGGTCATTGGGTGACTTGCCTGTGTTCGGGACTTTTCTTGATGGTGAGAATATATACGGACAGTCATTGCCTGCCGGCGGACTGATCGTCATGGGAAACGAGGGAAACGGTATCGGAGAGGAAGTTGAATCCTGTATCAATCACCGTTTATACATCCCGAATTATCCTGAAGGTACAAAGACCTCGGAATCTCTGAACGTGGCTATCGCTACTGCAATAGTATGCGCTGAGTTTCGACGCAGGAGCACATCGAAGTAAAATCAAAAGGGGAAAAGAGAAAGGGGTATAATTCCGCCGTTGAAAAGTAGTTGACCTGAAAATCCTGATCGGAGAAAACAGATGACGGATTTTGATGGGCGACATGCCATTCGATAACTTCTTCTTCCCCGAAAGTTCGGGGTAATATAGCTATGACACCGGAATACCATTCCACCGACGACATCTCGCCGACAAGCGGATAGACCCGTACGACCACACCCTTGTCTGAAATCTCCACCACATATTGTCTCAAAAAACCGAAAGAGGGTATAAATAAATAATGGGCGGCAAAGCGCTTCATTATTTATTTGTGTTTCTAACGGGTACGGGTCTCTTCTTCGTCTTCATCTGATTGTTACGAATATAATTCTGACGCTGGAGTTGCAGACGTTCCTGCTTTTCACGACGGATACGCTCCTCCACTTCTTCTTGCTCGGGCCTCTTGGGCATTAACGAACCTTTTTGGATACGACCGACTTCATGAGGTGAAAGACGAAGATCCGGAGCATGAGGGTTTGCTGCTTTTATGATATTGACTCTCTTTATCGAATCATCCAACCGCTTTTTCTTCAATGTATTGAGAGAATCACGTATTGCTGCCTTGCGCAAACTTTCTCTGGCAGTGAATGAAAGAGTATCTTTGCAATGATAACGCATCATTGTAATATGGTCGGCCAACAGTATATGAGAGGCATGAACGCCGCCTGTAAAATAGATAAAGCCGTTGACCGCAGAAATCTTTCCTAGCGTATCGGCATGCAACGCTATATAATGCGGACCGGGCTTGGTGATTTTTATTGTTCTGTTGATTATCGTATCTGAGGAATATCTTATTTGCATTGCCATAACGGCCAACTCGTGACCGGCAGGGATATTTCCGGATTTATGATAATCAACATTCCAGATCAAAGTATCACGATCCTGAAAATTCGAATCACCGGGTAATGAGAAAGTATAAACATCATTGATCGGATTGCCGGTCAACTTCACCAGCTTTCTCCATCCCCAGACATCAATACTATCACCACGGGTACTTGTTTTGGGCTTGCCTTCATGAAGTGCGACCAGTTTGTTGTAATATTCATCTTCGGATTTCATCCGTTCGGCCACTACATTATAAATCTTCACCAAAACTTCAGTATTACGAGTATACCAAACCATTGAAGAATCAAACTGTGCCTTTGTTACGCCATACTTGTTGAAGATGTATTTTTCATAAAGTATCTCCTTATCATTTTCCGAACGCGAACCTTCATCTTGCATTGCTTTGGCTAGATGAAATTCATAAAGAATGTTCTCCATCTTTGATTTAGAGATGACATCATCCGGTTTCTTTACACTACACGCCGTAACAAAAATCATGCAGAATAAAAGAGAAAAAGCATATAAGGGGAGTCGTTTCATCTTATTTCTTCTCTACGGGACGCTGATGATAAGATTTATTCATATACTTGCTATAAAAAATAATCAACGCTATAATTCCACAACTGATAGCGGCATCGGACAGATTGAAGATGGGGCTGAAAAAAATAAAATGTGTGCCTCCGAACAATGGCATCCAAGTTGGCCAATAGGTGTCGATAATAGGGAAATAAAACATATCTACCACCTTTCCGTAGAATAATGACGCATAACCTCCGGCAGATGGAAAAAGTTGTGCAATCTGCGAAGATGTACTTTCATTGAAGATGATTCCGTAAAGCAAGCTATCGATAATATTTCCTACCGCACCGGCAAAAATCAGAGATACGCATACTATATAGCCCGTCTTGAAATTCTTCTTGACTATACGGTATAAATACCAACCGATCAACGTGACCGCAATTATACGGAAACCGGTAAGAAAAAGCTTTCCAAAGAGTTCCATGCCGAAAGCCATCCCGTTATTCTCGGTGAAAAAGATATAAAACCAATCTGTTATATGTATATCTTCGTGAAGATACATATGCGTTTTGACAGCTATCTTTATCCACTGATCGGCAATCAATACCAACAAGATAACCAGTACAGCTATCCGACCCCTTGAAAATATTTTCTTCATTAATTATTTGTTACTTTCGTTCTTTGCTTCAATACTCAATGTGGCATGAGGAACAGCTCGTAAGCGTTCTTTAGGAATCAGTTTTCCTGTCACACGACAGATGCCATACGTCTTATTTTCTATGCGCACCAAAGCGGCTTGCAAATTCTTGATAAATTTCAATTGGCGTTGGGCCAGATTGGTGGTTTCTTCTTTGGAAAGAGTGTTGGCTCCTTCTTCAAAATTCTTGTACGTAGGCGATGTATCGTCTATGTTGTTGCCATCGAGCCCCATCAGGGATCTCTTCATCTCACCATACTCTTTTTGAGCTACAGCGAGTTTCTGATTAATAATTTCGCGGAATTCTTCAAGTTCTGCGTCTGAATATCGTGTCTTTTCTCCCATAATACAATGTTGTTAAATATTACATTTATAAATTAGTCTTTACTTTTTTCTACTCTGATCATCAACTTATAATCATCAAATTCCAGCTCTGTGCCGTCGATTACCTCTTCGGACAACTTGAGCGAAATTCCTAAAACTTGCCTGCAAATATAACTATTAAATTCATCGACTGCATCATTTATCTTTAAGTTTTTGGAAATAACAATATTTATCTTGTCGGTTATTTCAAAACCTTTCGACTTTCGTATATTCTGAATGCGATTGACCAATTCACGGGCTATTCCTTCGCGATGCAGTTCGTCGGTAATGGTAACTTCTAGTGCTACGGTGAGCTTGCCTTCATTGGCTACCAGCCAGCCGGGTATATCCTCACTGATAATCTCAACATCTACAGCATCGATCACAGCCTCTGCTCCATTCAATTCTATAGCGAGACGACCCTCTTTCTCCAATCGGGCAATCTCAGCCTGCGACAATCCAGCTACGCTATTGGCAACGGATTTCATCTGCTTGCCGAACTTCGGCCCCATCTTCTTGAAATCACATTTGACTTTCTTGATGAGTACGCCGCTTGCATCATCGACAAACTTAATCTCTTTGACGTTAACTTCACTCATGATCAAATGTTTCATGGCTTCGATACGAGCTTTTTGCTCCTCGTCCACCGCAGGTATCATGACACATTGCAACGGCTGACGCACCTTGATGCTAACCTTTCTACGCAAAGCCAATACCATCGAGGTGACATCTTGTGCCAGATGCATACGCTCTTCGAGTTCCTTGTCTATCAATTCTCCGTTGTATTTGGGGAAGAGAGACAAATGAACGGAAATAGATTTGTCACGACCGGTAACCGCCATCAGATCGGAATATAACTGATCGGAATAGAACGGGGCAATCGGTGCCATCAACTTGGATATGGTCTCCAAACAGATATAAAGGGTTTGATATGCTGACAACTTGTCTTGATCATACTCGCCGCCCCAGTAACGTTTGCGGTTTAAGCGAACGTACCAGTTGGAAAGGTTATCATTGACGAAATCGGAAATCAAACGGCCTGCTTTTGTCGGTTCGTAATCATTGTAACAAGCATCGACATCTTTGGTTAGAGAATTGAGCAGGGATATGATCCAACGGTCAATCTCCGGACGCTCCCGAATAGGGATATCCGGTTCTTTATATTCAAATCCGTCGACATTGGCATACAAGGCAAAGAACGAATAGGTATTATATAAAGTACCGAAGAACTTGCGGTTAACCTCCTCTATTCCGGCGGTATCGAACTTCAAATTGTCCCAAGGGGATGAATTCGTTATCATATACCAACGCACAGGATCGGAGCCGTACTTCTCGATGGTCGAGAACGGATCGACGGCATTGCCCAAACGTTTGGACATCTTGTTGCCATTCTTATCCAACACCAGACCATTGGACATGACGTTCTTATAGGCTACGCTATCGAATATCATTGAAGCAATGGCATGAAGTGTGAAGAACCAACCACGCGTCTGATCTACACCTTCGGCAATAAAATCGGCAGGATAGATGGATCCCTTTTCAAACAATTCCTTATTCTCGAACGGATAATGGATCTGTGCATAAGGCATTGATCCGCTATCGAACCATACATCGATCAAATCACTCTCCCGCTTCATCGGTCTGCCATCCTTGGAAACAAGGATGATATCGTCGACATACGGACGGTGAAGGTCGATCTTCTCGTAATTTTCTTTTTGGTAATCGCCGGGAACGAAATTCTTGTCTTTGTAAGGATTCGATTTCATAAAACCGGCCTTGACGGATTTCTCTATTTCATTATAAAGCTCTTCAACGGATTCGATGCAGATCTCTGCGCTGTTGTCTTCCGTACGCCAGATAGGCAACGGAGTACCCCAGAAACGAGAACGACTCAGGTTCCAATCGTTCAGGTTTTCAAGCCATTTACCGAAACGTCCCGTGCCTGTGGTGGCCGGTTTCCAGTTGATGGTCTTGTTGAGCGCTATCATGCGGTCTTTGCAGGCTGTGGAACGGATGAACCAGCTATCCAAAGGATAATAAAGAATCGGTTTATCCGTACGCCAGCAATGAGGATAATTGTGCACATGCTTGGCTATCAGAAAGGCTTTGTTGTTGACTTTCATCTCCATGCAGATGCTGACGTCGAGCGTTTCGTCTTTATCAGTCAGCTGAGGGTCATATGCGTTTTTAACGAAACGACCTTCATACTGCTTATATAAATCCTTGTTAACTCTTTGGCTCACAAAGTCTTGATCAAGTTCATCTAAAGTATAGAATTTACCTGTGAGATCAACCATCGGACGAAGTTCACCCTTCTTGCTCAGTAACTGCAAAGGTGGTACACCGGCAGTTTTGGCTACATTGGCATCATCGGCACCGAAGGTCGGAGCGATATGTACGATGCCTGTACCGTCTTCTGTCGTGACATAATCACCGGAGATAACACGGAAAGCACCCTTGCCCGGATCAACCCACGGAAACAGCTGCTCGTACTCCATGCCTACGAGATCGGTACCTTTGTACTGGCCTACGATGCGGTATGGAATAAGTTTATCGCCTTGTTTGTAATCTTCCAACTTCAAATCCTTCGCCTTCGCATTGAAATAGGAAGCAATAAGGGGTTTGCCCATCACGATGGTGATCGGCTGGCCGGTATATTTGTTGAAGGTTTGAATGGAAACATAATCTATTTTCGGACCGACACATAGTGCGGTGTTTGAAGGCAAAGTCCAAGGGGTGGTTGTCCATGCTATAAAATAGGGAGTGCCCCACTCCGTCATTTCCGGCTTAGGATTCTTTATCTTAAACTGGGCCGTGACTGTGGTATCCGTTACATCGCGGTAACAGCCCGGCATATTCAACTCATGAGAGCTCAATCCGGTTCCGGCTGCCGGTGAATAAGGCTGAATGGTGTAGCCTTTATACAGCAATCCTTTTTTATACAGTTGCTTCAACAGCCACCATAATGTTTCGATATAGCGATTATCATAAGTGATATACGGATGCTTCATATCCACCCAATAACCCATCTTGTGTGTGAGGTCTTCCCATTCTTTGGTAAACTTCATCACATTGGTGCGACAAATGGAATTATATTTGGCAACTGAAATATCTTTTCCTATATTCTCTTTGGTAATGCCGAGGGACTTTTCTACGCCCAATTCAACGGGTAGGCCGTGTGTATCCCATCCGGCTTTGCGCTTGACTTGAAAGCCTTTCATCGTCTTGTAACGGCAGAAAATATCTTTAATGGAACGAGCCATCACATGATGAATGCCAGGCATTCCGTTGGCTGAGGGTGGTCCTTCGTAGAAGACAAATGAAGGACAGTTTTCTCGTTCAGTTATACTCTTTTCGAAGATATGGTTTTCATCCCACTTTTTTAATACATCTATATTAACCTTCGACAGGTCAAACTGCGAATATTCAGTAAATCTCTTACTCATTTTACGTATACACTTTTATCGGTTCAACGATCTATCTTTATTATAATAGGATGCAAAGTTATAAAAACATTTCTTTACTTGCATAATAACTACACACTTTTTAAAAAAAAAGACGATTGACCACATCTCAGATGCTCATGAAATAAATTCATTACAAGCACTGAGATATGGTCAATCGTCATGAAAAGAAAAACCGGTATGCGATAACCGTATTAGGGATTATCGAATAGGTTTTATTTATCTTTCTTCCAGAACTTGCTCATATTCTCAAGCGTTTTGCCTTTGGTCTCGGGCACCCAACGCCATACGAAAATAGCAGCCAATACGCACATCAATGCATAGAATCCGTAAGCTATTTGCGGATTGAATTCATAGAGTGAAGGGAATGTGGAAGATACAAGGTAATTGAATATCCATTGAAAAGCTACGGCTACGGCCACAGCCTTGCTCCTTATCGTGTTAGGGAAGATTTCCGCAATCAAAACCCAGCATATCGGGCCCCATGACATCATGAAGAAAGCGGAATAGGTAATGACGGACAATACGGGTATAAATCCTTTGATATCCATCATATCACATAGACATACGGCTGCAGCTCCAATGGCCATACCGATGGAACCGATAATAAGCAGGGGTTTGCGACCGAACTTATCAACGGTAAAGATTGCGATCAATGTAAAGGATATATTGACTATGCCCATAAGCACTGTCTGCATCATACCACCACCCTGAGCTCCGGCGCCTTCAAAGATACGCGGTGCATAATAGAGCACGGCATTGATACCGATGGCCTGCTGAAATACGGAAAGCAAAATACCGATCACGATAACTTTCACACCGTAAGTTAGCAACTTTTCGGTTTTGATATGTACGGTACTCTTGATGTCTTCTAAGATAACACGAGCTTTTGCAGTACCATTAATTTTCTCCAAGATAGAATAAGCTTTGTTCTCCTGATTATTCATAATCAAATAACGCGGAGTCTTCGGAACAAAGAATAACAAAAAGCCGAAGAGTGCGGCAGGTATCGTTTCGGATCCGAACATATATCTCCACCCATGATAAATGCTCCACTGGTCGGAGGCGGCACTCACCGAGGATATTCCGGAAACAACATCTTTTACTATGATTGGATTCTGATGACCGCCAAGAATCATATAATTGACGAAATACACCACCAACATACCGAATATAATGGCAAACTGGTTGCATGAAACAAGCGTACCGCGAATATTGGAAGGAGCGATTTCGGCAATATACATCGGACAAACAGCTGAAGCCAACCCCACACCTATGCCTCCTAAGACACGGTAAAGATTAAAAGCGATAAGTAGATTCCAACAAGGTTTGCCATAATCGAAGAATAAGAACTCCGGATCATACGATCCTAATGCAGAAAGGAAAAAGAGAACGGCAGCCAGACGTAAGGCATTACGTCGCCCCAAACGTGTAGCAAGCAAGCCGGATAATGCACTACCGATTACACAACCGATCAACGCACTGGCTGATGTGAAACCATGCAAAGCCTTGGTGTATTGAAAATCGGTAGCCGAAAGGAAAAAGCCCTCCAATCCCTTTTCAGCACCGGATATTACAGCTGTGTCATACCCGAAGAGCAATCCTCCGAGAATAGCCACCGACGTAATGGAATAAAGATAGAACTTACTCCCGTCGTTTGTATTTTGATTCATGATATTATATTCATTAGTTTGTAAGATTATGTGCAAAAAGTGCCAATGTACCGTATTAACAGGCACATTGGCACATGATATTAAATGTATTTCAAATAGGTCACTTTGATTAATCGTACATATTAACAAGAGCCTCATAAAGCTCCTGTTGACCGCTTATTTGTTTGGGTTCGCCACTGGCTTTTGCATATGTTACAAGTTCTTCCATCTTCATCTTGCCTTCTTCAAAAGTTTTACCCTTGCCGCCATCGAATGAAGCATAACGCTCTTTAAGCATCTTTTTGTATGGAGATTCTTTGAGCAGGCTTGATGCACTCAATAATGCATGGGCCATAACATCCATTCCGCTGATATGAGCAATAAAGATATCATTTAAATCGGTAGAGTTACGACGGGTCTTGGCATCGAAATTGGTACCGCCATTGACGAAACCACCGTTACGGATAATCTGCATCATGGCTTGTGTCAATTCGTAATTATCAACAGGGAACTGATCGGTATCCCATCCGTTCTGATAATCACCACGGTTGGCATCAATAGAACCCAACATACCATTATCAACGGCAACAGCCAATTCATGATCAAAAGTATGACCAGCCAGTGTGGCATGGTTAACTTCAATATTGACCTTGAAATCCTTTTCCAAATTGTGAGCCTTCAAGAAGCCGATAACGGTTTCTACATCTACATCATATTGATGTTTTGACGGTTCCATCGGTTTCGGTTCAACAAGGAAGGTGCCCTTGAATCCTTTGGCACGTGCATAATCACGGGCCATCGTCAGCATTTGAGCCAAATGGTCTTTCTCGCGTTTCATATCCGTGTTCAACAGAGACATGTAACCTTCACGGCCTCCCCAAAATACATAATTTGTTCCGCCCAAAGCGATAGTGGCATCCAAAGCATTCTTGATTTGAACAGCGGCACGAGCTACAACATCGAAATTAGGATTTGTAGCAGCACCGTTCATATAACGTTTGTTACTGAAAACATTGGCTGTACCCCAAAGTAATTTGATACCTGTTTCAGCTTGTTTCTGCTTTGCATAGGCAACGATTTCTTTCAGATTAGACTCATATTTCTCAATCGTATCGGCTTCTTTGCAAAGATCGACATCATGAAAACAATAATAATTGATACCCATCTTCTGCATAAACTCGAAACCGGCATCCATCTTATCTTTGGCTGCCTGAACAGGATCTGAATTCGTGTTCCATGGAAAAGCTTTCGTGCCTACACCGAACGGATCACTACCATCTGCACCCAGTGTATGCCACCAAGCCATAGCGAACTTCAACCAATCCTTCATCTTCTTGCCTTCTACCATTTTTTCGGCATCGTAAAAACGAAATGCCATAGGATTCTTGCTATCTCTTCCTTCAAACTTAATCTTCCCAACACCAGGGAAATACTCTTTTTTTGACATAATTGATTTAATTTTAAATAATTAATATTTTAACAAATTGTTTTTCCATTCTTCATAAATGTCGGCATACTGCTGTCTGTGAGTCTCTTCGGGCTCAATACAGGCCAACCGATCCAATGTGGCAAATGCTTCATCATGATCTTTGTATATGCCGGCACCGATACCTGCTCCTTTGGCCGCACCTACCGAACCGTCGGTATCATAAAGTTCAATGGTTGCTCCGGTCACGCCGGCCAACGTATCACGAAAGACAGGACTAAGGAACATGTTTGCATTACCGGCATGGATCTTCTTGACCGAAATACCCATCTGCTCCATGATATCTATACCATACTTAAAGGAGAAGACGATACCCTCCTGGGCCGCACGGATAAGGTGATATTTGTTATGGATATTGAAATTGAGACCGTGAATGCTGCAACCGATTTCTTTATTATTCAATATTCTTTCGGCACCATTGCCAAACGGAAGGATGTATAATCCTTCGCTTCCGATGGGAGCTTTGGCAGCCAAATCGTTCATCTCACTATAAGAAATGCACTCGGCAATTAGATTTCGCTTGATCCACGAATTGAGAATGCCTGTGCCGTTGATGCACAATAATACACCCAAGCGAGGATTGGCAGCCGTATGATTAACATGGGCAAAGGTGTTGACACGTGACTGCGGATCGTAATTAATCTCACCATTCACTCCATAAACCACACCTGATGTACCGGCGGTAGAAGCTATTTCACCCGGATTGAATACGTTCAGTGAGAGCGCATTATTGGGTTGGTCACCTGCACGATATGTAATCGGCGTACCTTCTTTCAACCCCAATTCTCGGGCAGCAGCTGCATTCACCCTGCCCTGCTCGGCAAACGTAGGCTTAATATCGGCAATCAACGATGAATCGAAGCCGTAATAATCCATGAGGAAGTCGGCCGGACGGTTGTTCTTGAAATCCCAGAACATACCTTCGGACAAACCGGAAACAGTGGTACAAATCTCCCCGCTCAGTTTCATGGCGATGTAATCACCAGGTAACATGATCTTATCTATACGGGCGTAGATGTCAGGTTCGTTTTCTTTAATCCAAGCTAACTTGGATGCAGTGAAATTGCCCGGCGAATTAAGCAGATGGGATAGACAGGTTTCTTCTCCTATCTCCTTAAAAGCCTTACTGCCATAAGGAACGGCACGCGAGTCACACCAAATAATAGCAGGACGAAGCACCTTGTGATCCTTGTCCACACAGACCAACCCGTGCATCTGATAAGAAATGCCGATAGCTTTCACATCTTCTGCGTTAACACCCGATTGAACCATAATGGCCTCGGTAGACATTTTCATGTATTTCCACCAAGTCTCAGGCTCCTGCTCTGCCCAACCCAAATGTTGGGCAATAATGGGGGCTTCACTCTTCGGATAGAATGCCGATGCAACACTTTTACCTGTTTCCGCATTGACAAGGCTCGCTTTTACGGACGAGCTACCGATATCATAACCTAATAAATACATCTTTATATTACTTTCTTTTAATAATTAATTTCTATCAAAGTGCTTTGCGTAAAGAATTATAAATTTTTCTGTCGAACTTATAATACCTCGCTGCACGATGGGATACATCACACTCTTTTTCTGCCAATGGAATCACATATTTCATCAGGGCTATCTTCTTGTGAAAGTTGCGCACATCCACCTGAACACCATAAATCAAATCATATAATGCACGCAGCTGCGAAGCTGTAAACTTATTGGGAAGCATATCGAACAATGCCGAGGGATTGAATTCCAAATATTGGCGGTTGTAATTCAACGCTTCATCAATGATGACATTGTGATCAAAAGCCAATGTCTTCATTTCATCCACCGGCACCCAACAAGCCTGATACTCATCCACGCTTTTTATCAGTCTCCTGCTTATCTTAATTAATGCAATGAAAGCTACTGTGACGATGCGTTCTACTCTGCAACGTTGCGCTCTTTCCAACCAATGCACATCCTTAGGATTGTTTGTGCGGTTTTTCGAACCAAAAGCCTTGAACTGGATCATCTTGACGTCTTTCAAACCGGTTAGTTCATAAAGCACCCTTTCGGCAGCCTCGTCCAAATCTTCATCCATATAAATCAAGCTACCGGGAAGTTTCATATCGTGGTATATTTCACCACCCTCTTCACCGGCCCTCTTTACTAATAAAACTTTCAACTTCTGACCATCAAAACCAAATACAACACAATCAACAGATATATGATTATTTGCTAATGGAATATCTTTCTTCGTTTCCGGCATATTTTTTTTTTTGCATCCATAACTTTACAAAAATAGAGATTATAAATAAAGAAACAACTACTCTTGATATGTTCTTAAACAGCTATTTCACAAAGGCTTACATATCATACTATCTACGAAAAGCATTATCATGTTTATCATCACTTTTACAATATGTATTTCACCTGTATTATTTCATCAGAACAAGGGCCAAAATATAAAGTGCTATCATTTAGAATATTGCATCTGCGGATATAGGATTTTATCCACCGCTAAATGTATGGGCTTATTGTATTTTTTAAGAAAAACAACAGTCTCTTTCGCAAGCATTTCGAATAAGGAAAGCCCCAAATGTTAAATAATACGAAATCAAAATCCAACCTTATAAAACAGATACTAAACAGATACTAAAACTAAAATTACCTGCTTAAAATTATAACACTTACTGCATATATTAAAGATATTTTGTACATTTGCGAACTATAAACATTTAAAATTAAAGAATAGACACATGAAAGCATTTGTATTTCCCGGTCAGGGAGCTCAATTTGTAGGTATGGGCAAAGACTTGTACGACAATTCTGAATTAGCCAAAGATTTATTTGAAAAGGCTAATAAAATTCTGGGATACCGCATTACGGATATCATGTTCAGTGGTACGGACGAGGAATTACGCCAGACTAAAGTAACTCAACCGGCCGTCTTTCTTCATTCCGTCATCTCCGCTCTGTGTATGGGCGATGATTTTAAACCCGAAATGACAGCAGGCCATTCACTCGGGGAATTTTCCGCATTGGTTGCTGCAGGGGCTTTGAGCTTTGAAGATGGCTTGAAATTGGTTTATGCCCGTGCTATGGCGATGCAAAAGGCTTGCGAGGCTACACCGTCAACAATGGCTGCTATTATTGCATTGCCCGATGATACGGTTGAAGATATTTGCGATCAAGTAGCTGCTCAAGGTGATGTTTGTGTTGCCGCCAACTATAACTGCCCCGGACAAGTTGTTATCTCCGGTACGATTCCGGCTATCAACAAAGCTTGCGAACTGATGAAAGCGGCCGGTGCAAAACGTGCTCTTCCTTTAAAAGTGAGCGGCGCGTTTCATTCTCCTTTAATGAAACCGGCTAAGATCGAACT
>JALNVG010000052.1 GCA_023227685.1 Bacteroidaceae bacterium | reverse complement strand
TTCGGCCCCTGCACGCCTCCGCATCGGACCGGATTGGATTGCTTATGCAGGCAATTGGATGACAGAATGGGAACGCACCGGCAATACTTTCTACCGTGATAAAATTATAGCAGGAATGAAAAGTATAGCTTCACTTCCTCATGGACTATTTACTGGTAACAAAGCTTTAGGATACGATCCGAAAACCGGAATAATTTCTTATGACGGAAATCCGAACAAAGAAAACACCAACCATCTAATGACTATTATGGGAGGCTTCGAACTCATGAATGAACTAATGGAAATGATTGATCTTCCGGCATGGAAAAAAGTCTGGACTGATCATGCAGTAAACTACTTTGAGAAAGCATGGGAAATCAGCCATTCGCATTTTCTTATTCCTAGACTCACCGCTTATGGAGCATACGAAACAACCAATCCTAAATTACAACAACTAGCTTGGGATGAATTACGTTATAACATATTGCCTTGCGGCAAAACCTTCAGCAAAAAGATTAATCCGCCATATACACTCGAAACTATAGATGAGAATGAGACTGTCAGCACAAATGCTATTGCCACTTGGGGATTAGATGCTATCTATTTAATGGAAGTACTTGAATAAAAATTCTTCTTCTTTTGGGAGGTGTAGACACTTCAAAAGCAGACATACCCTCTTGTTCTCATGTTTTCTGATTAAGAAACTGTTGTTTCCACACGCGGAAACATCCGTTTCCCCTTTAAGAAACTATTGTATCTAACATAGGAAACAACAGTTTCCTTTAAAGGAAACGAGCATGGCTCACCATATAACCGTGTATAGAAACAACATAGCCTGCATACGCGAGCCAGAGAATTTGCATTACAAAAAAAACTGCGAGAGATAAAAACACTCTCGCAGTTTAATGAGATATAACTTGTTAGGTAATATTCTTTATTTCAAAGGCCAATCATCTGTTCGGAATGATGAAGCAGGCAAACCATAATTATTAAACAAGGATCCAACTACATAATTTCTAAAACAATATCTAACAGCTACCGGATTGGGTACGGAATTACTACTGACCTCAACATACTGTTTTGAACGATTAGCAGTCGCATGAGCCGGATAAAAAACACGATTGGCACCGGCAATTTCAAAACCGCTCAGTGATTCATAATAAGGAGCCAATCCCATATCGGCATGATCAAAGTGAAGAAATATTTTGTCGCCTTTAATCTCCATACTTTTATAAATCGGTCCGGAATAAGCAATACCTTTTTTACCATACGTCTTAGCCAAAGCCAAGAAGCCAAGACGCATACCGACTTGCTGCTTATAACAAGGATGAATATTATAAGAAGGTCCTGGAATATCCATCGTTACAGCCATACCGGAATTAGGAATTTCTTTTAATCCCTTAAGCTGCACTTCACGGATCTCGGCTGACTGAATCAAATTTTCACCATCATATTTATGAGGTGCAATTTGTACGTAATAAAACGGGAACTGACCAAGATTGAAAACCTTCTCACGCATCTCCTCCACAAAGGCAGGAAACAAACGGTGATATTGTTCGGGATTCTGCCTGTTAGATTCACCCTGATACCAAATCATCCCCTTAAAAGTAAGATTCCGAAAAGGATAAATCATACCATTATAAACCATACATGGCTTATGATTGGGTGATTCAACCTTTTCATTACCCTCAAGATGAGCAAAAGAAAATTCGGGAGCGACTTTCTGCAAAGTCTCTTTGCTCATAAAAGATTCAATCTGTGCCCCACCCCAACTGGAAACAACGATTCCGATAGGTACATTTAAAGTCTCTTGAAGAAATTTGGCAAAGAAATATGCCGTAGCACTAGCATTGGCTACCCCCTCACCTTCGTTCAAAGCCCAACTGCCTACACAATTCTCTTCAGGTTTCTTACTGGCTGAACGTTCAGCCATGAATATCCGAATAGGAACAGAAGCTTTAGCCCGAGCTATCACTTCATTGGCATCTTTGACCGGCATGGAAGAATAACCTTTTATAGGCATTTCCATATTCGACTGTCCCGAACAAAACCACACTTCACCAATAAGAATATTTTGAAGCCTCAAAGTCTCACCATCACTGACCGTAATTTCGTAAGGTCCTCCGGCTTTCGGTGTAGGTACTGAAATGAGCCAATTACCATTTTTATCCGAATGGGTAGTAAAACGTTTATTGTTCCAAGACGTTTGTAAAACAACATTCGCACCAACTTTAGCCGCTCCCCAAAGGCGCACTTGCGTTTGCTGTTGAAGTACCATATTACTTGCCAATACAGAGGGCAATGTAATCTTGGCATTGACACTGCCAAGAATCAAAAAAAATAAAACGATGATTAAAAAACTTCTTTTAAAATTCATTTGATTATTATCTTTACAATTTATTTATAGCTTATAGAATCTGAACTAAAACAATTGTCCTTACCGGATAAATCGAGCAAAGTTTGAAAGCGAGAATCATCTTTAATGACAAAAGCTGTACCATGACGAATCCCTTTAGGAAAAACAACCTGATCGGAAATATCTTCCCAAGTTTTACCATGATCAAGTGAACGAACAGCACCGAACTTATGGGCACGATATTTATCGAAGTACACATATAAAGCATCACCTATAAATAGTGGTGTCGGACCTTCGGCCCAATAATTACCAGTGATCGGTGCAGATACCTCAACAGGAAATCCCTTCTTTATATTCTTTGTAAACGTGACACGAAGATTCTTCTCCGGCGGATTGGAATTTTCATTCTTTACCACCATAATAAGATCATGTTTTACTGAATCACGAATAATAGCTGCATCAATCACACTAAAATCAGGATTAAAAAACAGTTTAGTCTTCGAAAATGTCTTAAAATCTTTTGTCGTTACATAAAAGATACGATGATTCCATCCTTTCTCACTTTCACTGGTTGATACCGATTTGAAACGATCGGGAATAGTGGTTGCCCAAATGATATAAAACATTTTGGAGAGAGAATCGTAAAAAAGCTCAGGAGCCCAACAATTACGCGCCTTCGGTTCATGCATCATCACAGGAATTGCTTTTTGAGCACTCCAATGAATCAAATCGGAAGATGAGGCATAACCGATAATACGATCTGTCCAACTGGAAGTCCACACCATATGAAATGTTCCATCGGGTGCCAAACAAATACTCGGGTCACGCATCAACCTGTCTTTGCCGACAGTTGGTGACAATAAAGGCTTTCCACCATTAAGCGGAATCCATTTCAATCCATCGTAACTATACGCCAGATGCAAGCCATCCCTACTCTCATTAATAAAATAAGAAAAGAGATAAACATTTTTCGCAGCTAACGTGAAAGGATAAGCGACGAATAAGAATAGAATAAATAAAGAGCACAAAAAAACTTTTTTCATAATCGTGATAAGATTAATTATTATAGCCATTTCCACCAACAATTGCTTAAGAAAACATCCGTTTACAAAGATACAAAAAAATACAAATTGAAGAAAATTAAGGACATCGGCATCATGGATTATCTTACAAATACATGTATTATTGTACACAATCGCTATTAGGAAGAGTATTCCGCCACAATTTTCTATATAAATGTACTTTTATCTATGTATCTTCGGCAACAATCTTATAATTTAGTCACAGTTTATATGTTTAATTCTTGAATTAATAAAAAATGAAAAAACTTTTAATCATATTTTTCAGCTTTATATTTGCATTGCCATATTATACAGTAGCACAAGAAACAATCAACCTCGATGGTCGCTGGAATTTTAAAATCGACAGAAAAGATATCGGTATAAAAGCGCACTGGTATAACCAAACATTGGATGATCATATTCAATTACCCGGGTCTATGCCCGAAATGTTGAAAGGTGATAACGTAAGCATTCATACCCAATGGACGGGCAGTCTATATGACAGTTCTTATTATTTCAACCCATATTTAGAAAGATACAGAATTGAGGGACAAATAAAATTGCCTTTCTTTCTGACACCTGACAAACATTATGTAGGTGTAGCCTGGTACCAAAGAAGTATCACCGTACCTACCGATTGGAAAGGAAAACGAATCGTGCTTTTTCTTGAACGTCCACATATCGAAACCACGGTCTGGGTTAATGATAAAAAAGTCGGCATGCGTAATAGTCTTTGCACTCCTCATGTTTACGACCTCACATCTCTGGCAAAGCCCGGAAAAACTTATCAAATAAGTATCCGCATTGATAATCGTATAAAAGAGATTAACGTAGGTCCGGATTCGCACAGTGTCACCGACCAGACACAAGGAAACTGGAACGGCATAGTCGGCCGAATTGAATTACAAAATACGCCGAAGATTTATTTCGATGATATTCAAGTATACCCATACCCGAAGGCTTATAAAGCTACTGTAAAAATGGTGGTAAACGTCCCCGTTGCAACAAATATTAAGTTGACTTTATCGGCCAAAAGTTTCAATACGCAAGAAAAGGAACAGATTGTCACCCCTGTCAACCAAACCTTTCGTGTAAAATCCGGTGAAAATGCCATAGAAATGGACTTACCCATGGGACAGAATTTTCTTACCTGGGATGAATTCTCACCTGCCTTGTATAAACTTACTGCCCGACTTAGTAGTAAAAAAGATATTGACAGCAAAGAAATTGATTTCGGTATGCGCAATTTTACCATTCAAGGAAAATGGTTTTATATTAACGGACGAAAATTAATGTTGAGGGGAACCGTGGAAAATTGTGATTTTCCGCTCACCGGATACGCACCGATGGATGAACCCGACTGGGAACGCGTATTCCGTATCTGCCGAAGCTATGGATTAAACCACATGCGGTTTCATTCTTATTGTCCACCGGAAGCAGCTTTCAAAGCTGCCGATATTGTGGGCTTCTATCTCCAGCCCGAGGGACCGAGTTGGCCTAATCATGGTTCGAAACTCGGATTGGGACGGCCAATAGACAAGTATCTGATGGATGAAACTAAAGCAATGGATAAAAGTTACGGTAATCATGCCTCATTCTGCATGATGGCCTGTGGCAATGAACCGTCCGGCAATTGGGTACAGTGGGTAAGCCGTTTCGTGGATTATTGGAAAGCAACCGACCCGCGACATGTCTACACCGGTGCATCCGTTGGCAATAGTTGGCAATGGCAACCACACAACCAGTATCACGTCAAAGCAGGAGCTCGCGGCCTCAACTGGACAAGAACAAGACCGGAAACGGAATCAGATTACCGCAACCTTATTGACACCGTAAAGCAACCTTATGTTTCTCATGAGATGGGACAATGGTGCGCCTTTCCGGACTTTAACGAAACTCGTAAATATACAGGCGTTAATAAGGCCAAGAACTTTGAAATCTTCAAAGATATACTAACCGAGCATGATATGGGTGACCAGGCTCATGATTTTCTAATGGCCTCAGGCAAACTACAAGTACTTTGCTACAAAAACGAAATAGAAAAGACCATGAGAACTCCTGATTATGCCGGATTTCAAATGCTAGCCTTAAACGATTACTCAGGACAAGGAACAGCTCTGGTTGGTGTTCTGAATGTATTTTTCGATAATAAGGGATATGTAAATCCAGAACTTTTTCGCAGATTCTGCAGCCCGACTGTTCCATTGGCACGCCTGCCGAAATTTGTATATACGACAAACGAAACATTCCACGCCGAGATCGAAGTTTCTCACTTCGGAAAATCGCCATTGCATCAAGTGCACACAATTTATACGATTAAAGATCAATATGGCAAGATTTATGCTCAAGGAACAGTTGGCATAAAAGATATTCCAATCGGCAATCTTTGCAAACTTGGTCATGTTGATATGGATTTAAGTTCAATTAAAGCCCCCCAAAAACTAAATCTCGAAGTAAAAATAGAAGGTACGGAAGCTGTGAACGACTGGAACTTTTGGGTCTATCCTGCTAAAGTAAATCTTGTACAAGGCAACGTTTACACTACGGATACATTGGATCAAAAAGCTCTTTCTGTTCTAAAAAATGGAGGAAAGGTACTGATTACGGCCGCAGGAAAGATCAAATACGGTAAAGAAGTTGTGCAATACTTCACTCCGGTCTTTTGGAATACATCATGGTTCAAGATGCGGCCACCACACACCACAGGACTTTTTATCAATGATACTCACCCAGTTTTCAAAGAATTTCCAACTGAATATTACAGTAACATTCAATGGTGGGAGCTGGTAAATAAATGTCAAGTCATGCAATTTACCAATTTTCCTAAAGGATTCCGTCCTATTGTTCAAAGTATAGACACTTGGTTTGTCAGTCGAAAAATCGGTTTGTTATTTGAAGCCAACGTATTGAATGGTAAGCTTATGATGACAAGTATGGATCTCGACTCAGATCTGAGCCGACGAGTTGTGGCACGACAACTGCACAAAGCAATTCTCGATTACATGAATTCGGAAAAATTTCGACCCGAATATCAGGTAAAGCCAGAAATTATACAAGAATTATTTACAAAAATAGCAGGCCCTGTAAATCTATATACTAAGGCCTCACCGGATGAATTAAGACCAAAAATTAAAAGATAAGAAGATGAGACATAAATTAAGAATTTGCATTTTAAGTGGCACATTGCTACTCTGCACTAATGCTATTATAGCACAAAACAGAATATCGAGCAGTCAAAATATAACAAGTAAGTCTAAGACCTATTATCTTTCGGATACCACACGTTACAGTGAGGCAACAGGATATGGTTATGATTTTCAACCTACTCCGACTAAGAAAAGCAAAGCACCTTTCTTCTTTTCAGTTCGTGAACCGGACGGTGATTATCTGGTAACAGTAAGACTGGGAAGTAAAAAGAAAGCAGGTTGCACAACCGTTCGTGGAGAATCATGTCGATTATTTATCATGAACCTACCTACTGCCAGAAAAGAAATTATCGATACAAGTTTTGTTATTAATGTACGCTCTCCGAAGATTAATGATAAAGAATCCGTTCATTTGAAAAAAAGAGAACTGAAAAAATTAAATTGGGACAAAAAACTCACGCTAGAGTTTAATGGCGATGCACCTGTTTGTCAAAGTATTACAATTAGACCGGCCGATCCTTCTGTCATCAATGTTTTTCTTTGTGGCAATAGTACGGTTGTTGATCAGGACAACGAACCTTGGGCCAGTTGGGGACAAATGATTCCATCTTTCTTTGACACAGCAGTTTGCATCGCCAATTATGCTGAAAGTGGTGAAGCAGCCAACACTTTTCATGCGGCAAAACGCTTCGAGAAGGCACTGACGCAGATGAAAGCAGGCGATTATGTATTCATTCAATTCGGACACAATGACCAGAAACAAAAAGGGCCGGGTGTAGGTGCCTATTATTCATTTATAACTAGTCTGAAGGTTTTGGCCGATGAGGCTAAAACAAAAGGCGCTCATGTAGTACTCGTCACACCAACCCAACGCCGCAGTTTCAACACAACTGGACATATCGTCGACACACATGGAGAATATCCCGATGCCATGCGTTGGATGGCCGCTAAAGAGCATCTTCCTCTTATTGATCTCAACAAAGTCACACGGACACTCTATGAGACCTTAGGGGTTGAAGGCTCAAAACATGCTTTTGTGCAATATCCCGCAGGAACTTACCCCAGACAAAACGTAGAATTGAAGGACAACACGCACTTCAATCCGTATGGCGCTTACCAAATTGCTAAATGTGTTGCAGAAGGCATCAAAAAGGTTGTTCCCGAATTGGCTAAGCACCTAACACTAAAGGCTTCTTACAATCCGGCAAAACCTGATGATATGAAAACCTTTCATTGGAACAATTCACCATTCACGGATATGCAAAAACCTGACGGAAATTAAAATGTAAAATATCAATATATGAAAATAATAAGACATAGTCATCTCATTCTCGCAAGCGCACTAGTATTAATTACTTCTTGCTCATCGGGCAAACAAATAAAGAACAACTTTGATTGGGGAAATCTACCTCTCCAACCTAATCTTTCATGGGCTGATAGTGTAGGCAGCAGACGTCAAATAACAACAAAGAACGTGATATCAGCCAATGAATTCGGTGCTGTAAACGACAGTAATATCATCAGCACAGAAG
Organism: Bacteroidaceae bacterium; assembly: GCA_023227685.1. Classification (GTDB taxonomy): domain Bacteria; phylum Bacteroidota; class Bacteroidia; order Bacteroidales; family Bacteroidaceae; genus JALNVG01. The sequence goes on along the minus strand of JALNVG010000052.1, from coordinate 5,414 downwards.
CTATTCAACTAGCCATAGACAGTTGTGCAGCAGAAGGCGGTGGCAAGGTCGTTTTTACTCCAGGATATTATCAGACAGGTGCTTTATTTATCAAAAGCGGAGTAAATTTACAAATAGATGAAGGAGTAACATTAATAGGAAGTTCGGATATTAATAATTATCCCGAAATAAAAACGCGTATTGCCGGCATTGAAATGGTTTGGCCTTCTGCCGTTATTAATATTATCGGACAAAAGAATGCTTCTTTTAGTGGCAAAGGTACTCTCGATTGCAAAGGTCGGGTATTCTGGGAAAAATATTGGAAAATGAGAAAAAACTACGACACCAGAGGACTCCGCTGGATTGTAGATTACGACTGCAAACGCGTAAGAGGCATTTTAATTCAAGAAAGTTCAGATATCACATTGAGTGATTTTAAGCTTAAACGTTCCGGATTTTGGGCCTGCCAAATTTTATATTCCAACTTTTGCACGGTAAACGGCATCAGCATTAATAATAATATAGGTGGACATGGACCAAGCACCGACGGTATTGATATTGATTCATCTAGAAATATTCTGATAGAAAACAGTCTGATTGATTGCAATGATGACAATATCTGCATCAAATCCGGACGAGATGCGGACGGGCTTCGTGTAAACAAGCCAACAGAGAATGTAGTAATTCGCAATTGTACGGCACTAAAGGGGGCAGGACTTGTTACCTGCGGTAGCGAAACATCCGGCGGAATACGTAACGTATTGGCTTATGATTTAAAAGCTAGAGCTACCACGGCTGTTTTGCGATTGAAAAGCGCAATGAATCGTGGAGGAACTGTTGAAAATATTTACATGACTCGTGTCGTTGCCGACAGTACGCAACAAGTATTGGCTGCTGACTTAAATTGGAATCCATCTTACAGCTACAGCAAATTGCCTGCTAGTTATAAAGGCAAAAACATCCCGCCACACTGGACAGCAATGCTTACCCCTGTAGAGCCTCAAGGTAAAGGTTATCCACATTTCAGAAATGTCTACTTTTCGCATATCAATGCTACAAATTCAGATGAATTCATATCGGTTTCGGGCTGGAATGACTCATTAAGAATAGAAAATTTCTATCTTTGTCATATCAATGCAGAAGCACTCAAAGGTGGAATAATTAAATTCACCAGAAATTTCAACCTTTCTGATGTGAAGTTAAAAACTAAAGATGGAAATAAAATATATTTAAAGAATAATGTTCAAGACAACATACACTGCGACTATATATCGATGCCTACTAATCATCGCCTGTCTGGGAATAAGTAGTACAAATCTATTTGCACAGAATCCCCCGGCCGGAATATTTCACTTGGGCATTGCTCGAAATGAACAAAGCCACTGGCTGACGAAGAATGAAAAGATCAATGGATTAACTTTCAAACGGTTGCCGTTGGCTGACAGTAAAGGCTTTATCCTTGAAATAAAAGTTGCACCTGCTGCTATTGCTGATACTCTATATTGGAGTTTCGGCGACTGCAAACCTGAAACAGACGTCAATGTTTTCGTGATAGAGGGGCAAAACTTCTCATGCTACTACGGCGGAAATACACAGCTGCATCTCATGCAAGGTATTACGCCTTCTGACGATATAAAATTGAGTGACGGAGATAAAAGACAAACTCCGCTCTTGCTCTATCAAGCGGGTAAACGAACCAGCCATCCTCTATTGGTCGGTCGTTGCGTAATTACTACAACGGCTAAACTATACTTCTGCTTTTACCAACAAAATGAAAAAGCAGACTATAATTACGAAATGTTACCTGAGGTATTTGCTAAAAATGACAAGAAATGAAAAAAGCATTTTTATTCTTCAGCTGGATAATGATCAGCATTTATACACAAGCAACTATTGATCAAGGCACCTTTTATAACGTAAAAAACTATGGGGCAAAAGCTGATGGACAAACCCTTGATTCTCCCGCTATTAATACGGCTATCGCAGCGGCCGCCAAAGCTGGTGGGGGCACAGTCTACATTCCTGCTGGAACTTACGCTTGCTACTCCATCCGCTTGCAAAGTCATATACATTTATATTTGGAACAAGGAGCAACAATTGTTGCAGAATTCCCCAAAAACGGTAATGGATTCGACCTTGCAGAAGCTAATGAAGCTCATTGTTATCAAGATTTTGGACACAGTCATTGGAAAAATTCATTGATTTGGGGCATTGGATTGGAAGATGTCACTATTGACGGTCCCGGACGTATATACGGCAAGGGACTGACCAGAGAAGCTAGTCGCCTACCGGGTGTTGGCAACAAGGCCATCAGTCTGAAAAACTGCAACGGCATTACAATCAAAAATCTGTCTATGCTACGTTGCGGACACTTCGCTATTCTGGCTACCGGTGTCGACAATTTAAGCATACAAAACGTAAAAGTAGATACCAACCGTGACGGATTTGACATTGATTGTTGCCGTAATGTGCGCATCAGCCAGTGCAGTGTAAATTCGCCCAATGATGACGCTATCGTACTTAAAGCATCTTACGCACTAGGAAGATTTCAAGACACTGAAAACATAAGCATCAGCGACTGCTTTGTCAGTGGTTATGATATGGGCAGTGTTTTAAATAATACCTGGCAATTGGACGAACCGCAAGCTCCTGACCATGCCGGACGTTGCGGACGTATCAAATTGGGAACAGAAAGCAGTGGCGGATTTCGCAACATAGCTATTACCAACTGCGTTTTCGATCATTGCCGCGGTTTGGCGCTTGAAAGCGTTGACGGAGGACATCTTGAAGATATTGTTATTAGTAATATCACAATGCGCCACATTGTCAATTCGCCGATATTCCTACGATTAGGTTCACGGCAACGAAGCCCTGAAGATACTCCTATAGGTACCATGAAACGAATTCTTATCAGCAACATCAATGTATGGGATGCAGACAGCCGTTATGCATCAATTATCAGCGGTATACCCGAAGCTCATATCAAAGATGTAAATTTTCAAAACATCCATCTCTATTATAAAGGTGGATTTAGTAAAAAAAAGGCCCTGGTCACACCGCCGGAAGAAGAAAAATCTTATCCGGATCCATGTATGTTCGGTACTATCCCCGCCAAAGGTTTCTATATCCGACATGCTGAAAATATCACTTTTAATAATGTGGACTTTCATTTCGAACAACCGGATGAAAGACCTCTATTCATAACTTCGGACACGAATCATATCAATTATATCAATACTGAAAAAGAATGATAAATAAAAAGCAACTAATTATAGGACTACTGCTCTCGTTCAGCTTCGGGTTGAATATTCAAGCACAACAATGGCCTACGGTAACAACAGAAATGAAACCCGCCTCACGCTGGTGGTGGATGGGAAGTGCTGTTGATGAAAAGAACTTGACTTTTAACATGGAAGAATACGCCAAAGCCGGTTTAGGCGGGTTAGAAATTACACCGATTTACGGTGTTCAAGGTAATGATAAAAATGAGATTGATTATCTCTCACCCCGTTGGATGAATATGTTGAAATATACACAAAAAGAAGGCAAAAGACTTGGCATAGAAATTGACATGAATAATGGTACCGGCTGGCCTTTTGGTGGTCCGCAAGTGACCATTGATCATGCGGCAACAAAAGCTATTTTTCAGACTTATCTGATAAAAGGAGGTAAATCTGTGACACTAGACATCTCGGTGAAAGATGAAAAGCAACGTTCTTATGCTACCTTAAGTCGGCTGATGGCTTATTCGGATAATGGGAAATGTATCAATCTCACTACACTTGTTCAAACATTTACAGCTCAAAAACAAATCCTTCATTGGAATTCACCCACAGGCAACTGGAAATTGATCGCACTATATAATGGAAAGACAAGACAAATGGTGAAACGTGCTGCCCCAGGTGGAGAAGGCTATGTTATGGATCATCTTTCAAAAGAGGCTGTCGCCGAATATCTGACCAGATTCGACGAGGCTTTCAGATCATCCCAAACAGCCTGTCCACACACTTTCTTCAATGATTCCTATGAAGTTTTCAAGGCTGATTGGACACCTGATTTTCTTACACAATTTGCCAAACGAAGGGGTTACAAGCTAGAGGATCATTTCCCTGAATTCTTAGACGAAAGCCGGCCGGAAGTAAGTCGGCGAATCGTATCAGACTACCGTGAAACTATATCAGATCTACTGCTTGAAAACTTTACCTGCCAATGGACAAGATGGGCACATCAGCATGGCAGCATAACCAGAAATCAAGCTCATGGCTCACCCGCTAATTTGATAGACCTTTATGCAGCTGTAGATATCCCCGAATGTGAAGGATTCGGCCTCTCTCAATTTCATATCAAGGGACTGAGACAAGACTCTCTCACCCGAAAGAATTACTCTGATCTATCAACATTAAAGTATGCTTCATCTGCAGCACATATTACAGGAAAAACTTACACATCATCCGAAACTTTTACTTGGCTTACCGAACATTTCCGCGCTTCGTTTTCGCAGTGCAAACCGGATTTGGATTTGATGTTTGTTTCAGGAGTCAACCATGTTTTCTTTCACGGTACACCCTACTCCCCCAAAGAAGCTTCCTGGCCAGGCTGGCAGTTCTATGCTTCGATTGACATGAGCCCAACCAATAGTATTTGGCATGACGCACCATCTTTCTTCAAATATATCACACGCTGCCAAAGTTTTTTGCAAAAAGGCAAACCGAATAATGATTTTCTAATTTATCTGCCCGTATATGATATGTGGAATAAGCAACCGGGCAGATTATTACAATTTGAAATAAGTACGATGAACCTACTTGCACCAAAATTTATCAAAGCCGCTCTAAAAATAGATAGCTGCGGATATGATGGTGATTATATCTCCGACCGACTTATATTAAGCACACGTTTCACTAACGGGCAGCTAACAACAATAGGTGGAACAAACTATAAAGCCATTGTTATTCCGGGTGCGCAACTGATGCCTAAAGATGTACTGGCTCACTTACTAAAACTGGCACAAAAGGGGGCGACCGTAATCTTCTTGGACAATTATCCAAAAGATGTTCCCGGATACTCCAATTTAACACAAAGACGGGCTGCCGATCAGAAAATTCTCAAGATGTTACCCCACGTTTCTACTACTTTGCCAACACAGACTTTTGATAAAGTCACTTCAACGCCAATAGGTAAAGGACAAATTATCACCGGATCGGATTATTTTCAAACTCTTTCAATCAGCAACATTCCTCACGAAGAAATGAAGACTAAATTTAATTTAAGTATCATACGCCGCCAAGATAAAGATGGATACCATTATTTTATTTCTTCATTGCAGGCAAGGAGCATAGACAGTTGGGTAACTTTGGCTACAAAGGCCAAATCCGCTATATTCTTTGATCCGGTTACCGGAGAAAGTGGTAAAGCATGTCTGCGTCAGAAAGAAG
>JALNVG010000051.1 GCA_023227685.1 Bacteroidaceae bacterium | reverse complement strand
GAAAAATTAAAATAATCCGATAGCTCCTGTATATTCATCTCTGTTGATTTAAGAAGAGCTTTTGCCTTTAGAATCAATGATTCGATGATCCATTCGGTCACTGTCTTATTGGTTAGATCTTTAATCTTTGTGGATAAGTATTTTGGTGATAAGCAAAGTTTATCTGCATAGAATTGGACTTTCCTTTCTGTACCATAATAGGTGTATATCAGGTCGAAGAATTTCTTTTGGAAATCACTTTCTTTGCAAAGTACCTCGGGTTCCGAGACCATATGATTGAGGTAGATTGAGTAGAATTCATAGATATCTGCCAACAAAGAATATTGAAGAATCTCTTTGCGAAAAGAGTAGTCATTGTGATCAAGCTTCTCTTGCAGGGAGAAATAGCGATCAAGTAATATCTTGGTACTTTCTTTTTCCAGCTTCATGCAGGGACATTCTCTTAAGCTGGAATAAATGTTTGTAGAATCGAACTCCTTGATGAAGTCATCGGAAAAGGTCACATAGTAAATTAAAAAATCTTCAGTAACTTCTTCAAGATGGCACTGCAGAATGGTGCCGGGAATCAAAACAACCACACTCTCCTCATCCACCTCATATTCATTGAGGTTGATATGTAGCTTCCCCTTTCCACGCACACAGATCCCGAAAAAGATGGCGTTGATAATTGTAGGATGTTGATAGACGTCCTCAGGGAGGTCCTTGTCTGTATCGGATATGGCGAAATTATTGTGCAAGAAGTCACCTTTCCCTTTATTTAAAAAGGATAAATTGATAATTGGCAGATCGGATTTTGTTCCCATAATGGATTTTTTTACAAATATAATAAATTCTTTGATAGGTTAAAAGCCTTATAATAATGAAAAACAGACTATTTGACTATTTCTGCATGAAATCAAACTATTTGTCATTGGCTAATTCTTCTGAATTTTGCGCTCAAACAGTAGGTATTAATTTTTAAAAATTAAAAAGTCAAATGAAACTATCAATGAAATTTATTGCAATTGCTTCTTTTACATTCATGCTAACCAGTTGTTTTAATGGGCATAAAGAAGAAAAGATTGTTGAAAAGATTCCTGTAAAGTCAATTACAGTTGAAAGTGCTCCCATCGCTCAAAGTGATCGATACATTGGTACGATCGTAGAGTCCCGGTCCTCCACGTTGAGTTTTGAAGTTCCGGGCAATGTAAAACAAGTACTGGTATCGGAAGGTGATAAAGTGGTTAAAGGGCAGTTGCTGGCTATATTAAATAAGGGGAATATAGCAAACAACTATTCGGCTACGTCATCTACCTTGAAACAGGCTCAGGATACATACGATAGAATGGCTATTCTATATAAGGACAAAAGCATATCGAAGATTCAATATATAGATGCTGAAACTCAACGAGATAAGGCACTGGCTGCTGAATCAACAGCAAAAAAAGAGATGAATGATTGCCGTTTATATGCACCATTCTCAGGTATTATTGGCGAACGATTGGTAGAACCCGGAACAAATATGATGGCAGGATTGCCGGCTTTCATCTTACTTGAAACAAAAACCTTGAAGGCCAAAGTTTCTATTCCTGAGAATGAAATAGGTAATATTCATTTGGGAACAAATGCACAAGTGAAAATTAGTGCGCTTAATCATCTGATGTTGAAGGGCGTAGTAAGTCAGAAGGGAATTATCGGAAACCGGTTGTCTCATACCTATGAGATAAAAATAACACTGATCTCTCCTTCAAAAGAGATTATGCCGGGGATGTTGTGTGATATTTGTCTTTCATCCGATACCAAGCCTCAAGCCATCGTAATTCCTGCAAACAGTATTCAGCTATATGAGAATAATGCCCGCTATGTATGGGTGATAAATCATAACGGCAGGGTGCATTTAAGGCAGATTACAGTCGGTTCCTATTCCCAAGATGGAGTGGTCGTTCTCAACGGTTTGCAATCCGGAGAACGTATCGTTACTGAAGGATTTCAGAAAATAAGTGAAGGATCTGTAGTTATAGAAAAGTAAACAGGATGAAAACAGATATTGTTGCTACGGCAATGCGATATAGAAAGATTGTATTGCTCATAACAGGAATGCTTATCCTGTTCGGTATATTCGGATTGTGGAATATGTCCAAACAGGAATTTCCCACATATACAATACGCCAAGGAATCATTGTGGGTGTCTATCCCGGGGCTACTGCCCTACAAGTTGATCAGCAGTTGAGCAAACCTTTGGAGAATTTTCTTTTTAGCTATAAGGAAATTAACAGAAAGAAGACTTATGCCCAATCAAAAGATGGCATTGTGTATATGTATGTCACGCTTAATGATAATGTAAAGAACAAAAATGAAATCTGGTCGAAGCTTCGTCACGGTCTCAATGAGTTCAAACAAGAATTGCCTCTGGGGGTGCTGTCAATAATTGTAGATGATGACTTTGGTGAGACTTCTGCCACGATTCTCTCTTTGGAATCAAAGACGAAGACTTACAGACAATTGCAAACCTATCTTGAAAAGCTTGAAGACAGACTCAGGAAGGTGGATATGATTGCTAATCTTCATAGATCCGGCATGCAAAAGGAACAGATCAGCATTTATTTAGATAAGAATAAAATGGCCTCCTATGGCATCAACATGAACATGTTGGAAAAGACTCTCTTCATGCATGGGCTGCTCACTTCAAGCGGTACGCTGAAATCGGAAAAAGTAGATATCCCCGTACATGTGGTTAAAAATTATCAGACCGAAAGAAATATTGAAGAGCAGATCGTATATGTTGACCAACAAAGCAACTTGATACGCCTCAAGGATATTGCACGTGTGGTAAGAGAATACCCCGAGCCTGACAGCTACATTACAAACAATGGTACGAAGTGCCTGCTACTGTCTATTGAGATGAGAGCAGGGAATGACATCACCAGCTATGGCGAAGAAGTGAATACAATCATTGATAAATACGAGAAGACTTTGCCTCAGGATGTGAAAATATCACGAATAACAGACCAGGCAAAAGTTGTTAATGATTCTGTTAACCGGTTTTTGTTGGAGATGCTTATTGCAATCGCTTCTGTAATTTTGGTTACAATGATTTTAATGCCGTTTCGTGTGGCTAGTGTAGCTGCCACCTCTATACCGATTACCATTTTTATCTCTTTGGGTATCATGTATGCAATAGGCATTGAATTGAATACGGTGACATTGGCCGGATTGATTGTGGTGCTGGGATTGATTGTGGATGATTGCATTGTGATCGTTGACGGATATATAGAGAAAATAGATAAAGGTATGTCCAGATGGCACGCTTCCATAGCCAGTGCAAAGCTCTATTTTAAATCGCTGGTCACTGCCACTTTAACCATCAGCGTTACTTTTTTCCCATTGCTTCTTACTTTCACGGGTGAACTGAATGATTTTATCAAGTCGTTTCCCTGGACTATTGCTATTACCCTTTTTGTCTCTTTAGGAGTGGCCATGTTGATCATTCCGTTTCTTCAATATGTCTTTATTAAAAAAGGGTTGGCAAAAGAACAAGGGGACACCAAAAACTCAGTTTCTTTTCTTGAAAAGCTGCAACGCTTTTATGATATAATAATCCCTAAGCTCTTTAAACACCCGAAGTGGGTTATCACTGCCGGAGTATTTTCAGTGGTGCTGGCGGGCATACTATTTATGAATATACCCCAACGTCTCATGCCGATAGCCGAAAGAGATCAGTTTGTGGTGGAATTCTATCTTCCTGAAGGTACTCCCCTGAAAAGAACGGCTCAGGTATGTGACAGTATGGAACACATTCTGGAGAAGGATAAAAGAACGCTGTCCGTAACGTCTTTTGTCGGTACGAGTTCTCCTCGTTTTCAATCATCCTATTCACCTCATATCCCGGCTAAGAACTTTGGACAATTCATCGTCAACACGGTTTCGAATGATGCAACAGAGGAAATGCTTGATGAATATACCGATACTTATTCCTCTTATTTCCCCAATGCTTATGTGCGATTCAAACAAATCGACAATCAAGATGCTAATGTGGAAATAGAAGCCAGGGTCACGGGTGATGATATGGGAGTTGTGAAACAGTTTACTGATTCTTTAGTATTGAAATTAAAGAAGATAAAAGAAACCGGTTGGGTAAGAACAGACCTTGAAGGAACGGTACCTTATGCGAGTATTAAAATGGATCCGGTGAAATCCAATCAATTGGGCGTGGATGAGACATCCTTGTCCATGGCTCTATCTACTACTTTGGATGGCTTTGACATCACGACGTTGTGGGAGAAAGATTATTCAATTAATGTGAAACTAAAACCGCAATGGAATGATAAGAAGACAACCATTGAAGGAATGAAAGATGAGTATATCCCCACAGAGACAGGAACATCCGTGCCTTTGAACCAAATAGCGCAGATTATACCTGAGTGGGAAAATGGACAGATCGTGAGACGAAACGGGGATAAAACCATAAGTGTAATGGTAGATTTGAAAAGAGGTATTAATTCAGGGGAGATATTTCCCCAGGTAGAAAAGAATATCAACTTATTGCTGAAGCAAGCAAAATTCCAATCGGTTTCAGTATCATATGGAGGTGTGGCCGAATCTGACGCAAAAACCATTCCGGAGATTGCTTATGGATTGCTCATTGCATTGTTGATCATCTTCTTTATACTGTTATTTCACTTTAAGAAGATTCGTCTTACGTTACTTACCATTGTCTCCATATCCTTGTGTTTCTTTGGCGCCGGTTTCGGATTATGGATTACGAATTCTCAGTTTAGCATTACCGCCGTATTGGGAGTTGTTTGCTTGTTCGGTATTGTAGTGAGGAATGCTGTGATCTTGTTTGACTATGCAGAAACCCTGAGAACAAAGCAGAAGATGAGTACAAGGAATTCGGCTATCGAAGCAGGTAAACGAAGAATGCGTCCGATTTTCTTAACCTCGGCGGCGGCATCTATGGGCGTTGTTCCAATGATCATTAGTCAAAGTCCTCTTTGGGCACCTATGGGGACTGTGATCTGCTTTGGAACTCTCTTCTCGATGGTATTAATTACCACGATCTTACCTGTGGCTTATTGGTTGATATATAGAAAGAAAATAGATGGACAATATAAATAAATCAGATCAAATGAATTCAAAAATAATTATAGTAATGTCTTTTCTTCTTTTATTCTCAATGAATTTTTTTGCACAAAAGAAATATTCGTTGGATGAATGTAAGAAAATGGCTGAGACAAATAACCTCACGCTCAAAAACAGTGACCTTGAAGTGATGAGTGCCGAGCAAACCTCCAAAGAAGCTTATACGAAGTATTTCCCTAAAGTGGAAGCCTCAGCGTTTAGTTTCAGTAATACCCGGTCACTCGTTTCAGTAGATCTTAGCGGGATTCAGGTGAATATGCTCAAATCGGGTACAACAGCCGGTATCACAGCTATACAACCTATTTATGCCGGAGGAAAGATTACTAATAGTAACAAGTTATCAAAATTGGGGGTAGAAACCAGTCGTTATCAACGTCTGGTTTCCAAGAATGAGGTGTTGATTGAAACCGAAGACAGTTTTTGGCAATTAGTTGCACTTGTGGATAAGCAGAAAACCCTCAAGTCTGTTGAAGAGCAATTGAACTCCATATTGAAAAAGGTAGAATCATCTGAGAAAGTGGAAATGAGTCTGCCTAATGATGTATTGAAGGTCAAATTGAAAATTAATGAGTTGGATGCGGAGAAGTCGAAAATAAATAATGGCATTGCACTCAGCAAGATGAATTTATGCCAACAAATGGGCCTTCCTCTGGATTCGGCGGAGACATTTGATATAAATATTCCTGACTTCAAGCAGATAGAATCTCCTTTAGTGTATTTTGTTCAACATAATGTTGCTGTAATGGATCGTCCTGAATACAAGCTCTTGGACAAAGGTGTAGAGGCAAGTAAAATTGAAACAAAAATAAAGCTAAGCGAATATTTACCGTCTGTTGCTGTTGGAGCAAATTATGGGTACGACAATTTTACAAAAGGAGATCATATGAATGGAGCTGTGTTTGCAACTGTAAGTATACCCATCTCTGATTGGTGGGGAGGCTCGCATGCGATGAAAAAGCAAAAGATACAGGAAAAGGTTGCTTATAATAGATATGAGCAGGGCAAACAACTGTTGCTGTTGGAAATGAAACAAATTCAAAATAGTTTTGAGGAAGCCTACAAACAAGTAGGTTTGTCAGAATTGGGCATCACTCAGGCTACGGAAAATTTAAGACTAAACAATAACTATTTCAAAGTTGGTACCACTGATATCACTCAAGTGCTTGAAGCGGAAAGTATGTTAGCACAGAGTAAAAACAGCTATACTGATGCATGCATTAATTATTACGTTAATAAAGCAAAGTATATGCAAGCGACAGGCAGGTAACAATGATTAAAAATAAATAAATATTGATTCGTATTACATGGACTTATACGTAATTGTTTATTTTTGTAAACCAACTTATTTTTAATCTTGACTTTCACAAAAACGCAGACCCGAAATGAAGAAATATTTATTGTTTATCACCCTGTTACTTAGTGGATTTTATGTATACGCCCAACCGACAATGGAAACCGGTGGACAAAAGATGCCGAATGAATGGATCGATCGCGATACGGGACATGAAATCATTAAATTAACTCGAAGAGGAGGAGTTAATATGAGCTTTTACTTTAATAATAATCCTTTTATAGGCAATAAGATGGTATTTTGCGGAGGAACACGTGAAGGAAACACCAAAGATATACCGGGCAAAGAGATTTATAATATAGATGTTAAGGATTTTCAGATGTATTGGGTAGACCTGAACACTTTAAAGATAGAACAATTAACACATGAGTCGAAACAGGTACATAGCGAAATAGCCTGCGCACGAACAAGAGAAATCTTCTATCAATTAAAAGACAGTGTGTTTGCTTTAAACGCAAATACAAAGAAAAGAAGAACAATATATGTATTTCCTAAAGGTGTCATGGGATCAATCGGCACGGTTAACGTAGATGGCACCTTATTAGCCGGAGTATTCAGCAATCCGCGTGAACATAAAATATTTGAGAAGTATCCTTTGAAAAGTCAGTTTTTCGATCGCGTTTTTGAAGCAAAACTACCCCGCACCCTCTTCACTATAGATACAAAGACAGGCCGATTAAAAAAGATATTCACAGAAGCTGCATGGTTGAATCATTTGCAGTTTTCACCTACCGACCCACATTTACTAATGTTTTGCCACGAAGGTCCATGGCATAAGGTAGATCGCATTTGGACAATCAACGTTACAAACGGTAAGAAACCGAAATTAAGACATACGCGCACCATGAAAATGGAAATAGCCGGTCACGAATGGTTTGGCTCAAAAGGCGATGCCATATATTATGATCTTCAAAAGCCACGCGGCGAAAAGTTCTTAATAGGAAAAACCGATTTAAAAACAAACACGGAAAAAGATTATGAGCTGACCCGTAATGAATGGTCGGTTCATTATACCACTTCGTGGGGAGAAGGCATAATGGCCGGTGACGGCGGAGATTCAACCTCTGTAGCAAAAGCTCCCGACGGCAAATGGATCTATTTATTTCACTTTGACGGCAAGCATTTAAAAGCAACCAAACTGGTAAATATGAAAAATCATCATTATCATCTAGAACCTAATGTGCATTTTTCTCCCGACAATAAATGGGTTATTTTCAGAGCTAATTTCGAAGGGCACGAAGATATTTATGCCGTACGTATAGCTATCAGGAAATAACAAAAGCAAGATCGCTTTTATCAAAATAAATATACATTTATAAAAAATGATTTATTATTAAATAATTACATATACAAATATAAAATTAGAATTAAAGTTCCACGTTATTAGGCTAATTGCTTTCGCGTTATCTTTTTATTTTTGGCATTTGTTCCAAGAATGTTCCAAAAAAAATATTCGTGAACGCCCATTAACAGGCAATCTACGAGAAAAATAAAAAGCCGGTTGTTCCAAAAATGTTCCGCATAAATAATATTATATTATATTCTCTCTCTGTATATTTAAATATAATATAATATAAATATAATATATAATATTATTTATTACAGCTCGTTTTTTTGCAAAAAATGGCCTTGTGAGCCTTGTGAATGGGGGTAAAAACAGGATTTTTGAGTGGAATGTTCCAAGAATGTTCCAAAAACCATCTTCGGTAACGCCTGCTGTCAGCCGGTTTTAGGCACTTTAAAATATCGGATTGTTCCAAAAGTGTTCCAAGAATTTTCTTTTGATCATATTCGACCCCGATAAATCAGCATCGCTAATGCCGGACAATCGCATCGCATTCATGGAGCATTTGCATCGCAGTTGCATTACTTTTGCATTGCATTTGTATTTTACCGGCCGCACAATTTTATTTTTCTCAATTAATTTTTCGCCACTTGTCGATAAAACAAAAGATCACATTCCCTCAAATAAACAGGACGTTTTATGTAGTTTCATGGTGTTTTATGTATTTTTGTGCTCTTTTATGTTGCACGGATGAAAAAAAGTTTAAAAATAATGTTCGGAAAATTTGGAAATCGGAGTATGAATGGCTTATCTTTGTTGCAACAAAAAATATGGATCAAATAAAAAAACATGAATTACGAAAACAATAAAACCAACAAAAGCAGATTTTCCTTTCCCCTGCTGAAGCACAAAATAGCTCTGCTTAGCCTAATCATCATGAGCTTGTTACCGGGACAACTTATTTCGGCACAGGCTCTGAAACCAATTAAAAGCTATTCTTTCTCAGAACGGATTTATTCTATCCAAAGTGATACAACACAGCATTATCTTTTAGTCAATACACGTAGCCTTACCAAAAGCGGAAAGTATTTGAAAAACAAAGGATTAATGATCCTATTTGATCTGACCACAGAAAAAGAATTATGGCGGAAACCATTCAATTATGCCATTCAAACGGCTTTTATTTACCCCGATGGCGTATTGGTCAAAAATGATTTTAAGAGCACAACTCTTTATCAATTTGCAGACGGTAAAAAATTATGGAACATAGATGGAACTTTCACAATCTATGACAATAAAACCGATAAACTCTTCTGGTATAAATATTCTGCGTATAAGGCAAACGATAAACATTTGAATTATCGAGATTTCAAGACAGGCAAAATACTATGGACAACAACGTTACCACACAAATACGGATGGAAGGATCTCTACATAGTAAACGATTCCGTTAGATTAATTGTCTCCGATGACTTGCATCTGATCAATATACACAATGGCAGCGGTTACCACTATACAGCTGAGACAGGAGAAATAAGACATTCCGATAGAATTACAAACTTTTTTGTAACAGCTCTTTCCGTAGGATTTTTAGGCATTTATGCCCAACCTAAAGTATCATACGTCAAAAATACTTATTCAAATATAATTTATCAAGATGCGCATTACTATATGGCGGACAGCAAAAACCTATTCTGCCTGAACGATACCCTGGGTGAAGTATGGAAACAAACCTTACCCAAGAAATTAATTTCTTCATCACACATTCTTTCAGATAGTACGCATATATACATGACTAATTATGGCAGAGAAAACACGAATGATAAAGAGATCGGAATACCGTTTATCGCCTGTTACAATCGAAAAGACGGACACCTCATTTATCTGAATCAAATCAAAGATAAAAAGGCACAAATACACAATAGCTTTCATAAAGGCAACAAGGAGTATATACTGTTCGATAAAGAAATCGTTTGCCGTACATTATCGACAGACAGTTCCGAAGTAAAAGTTATGCCATGGGATGCAAAGAAATATGGCAATCTCAATAGTATCGTTTTTAACGACGTATATTTTGCCAATGCCGACAGTACGATCTTTCGTAAAATGTCCTCCGATTATTATCGCATCCTGCTTCTTACGGATACGAATACGATTTGCGAAGTAAACGAAGAAATGCAAGTTGTAGTAGCCCATCCCTTCTCTGAATGTTTTTATCCGGCGGCACAAAGTAAAAACGAAATACTGTTAGAAGGTTATGGCACATTATTCCTAACCAATAGTCTGGGCATGCTTCAAAGAAAGATAAAAGATGTCATATATCCCCTGAACACATCAGGGAACCATGTTTATGTCATTTCCAAAGAAAAAGATAAGGTACTGGATATTACTCTGCGATAATATTTTTCAGATAATCGACCATATAAAACGGCAGATTGAGTAAATCGTCTTCTTTGCGCATATTTTTTAAGGACATGCAGACAGCCAATTTCGGTTGATACTTTTTTCTGTATTCCGATAGACTTTTAGCTCTTAGGCACAATGATGATTTTACTGCGACAGGAATTATCTGATCATTCAACTGAAGTAAAAATTCTATTTCAGCCTGATTACCGGATGTCCAATAAAATTGCTCATTGCCAAATTGTCGCACAAAAGACTGGAGTATACTGTTTTCTATCAATATATCTTCATATCTCTTAAATAACGTATCTCCTTTTATTACATCCTCTGCATCTAATTTGAACTTTGAACGAAGCAATCCTACATCCGCGAGATAAAGTTTAAATGCAGAAGTGTTTTTATAAGCGGATATTGGCAATTTAGGTGTCTGTACAGCATATACCCGATGAACTAATCCTGAAAAGCACAGCCATTCGATAGCCGATCCATAGTCACGGGCACGGGCGTTTTTTTGAATCAGAGCATACCTGAACTTTTTATCTTTTCTATCCAGCTCATCCTGTATATTTTCCCACACTTGATGAATACGTGGTATATCGCTATTATTAATGTATTTGGAAAAATCCAATGGACAAGCTAACAGTATATTATGGATAACCTTTTCTATTTGTACCCAGCTGCTACCATCAAGAAACAAGCTGACAACCTCAGGCATACCACCGCAGGCAATATAAACCTTGTAAGAATCAATTAATTGTGTATGGATGGACTCGGGTATGCGCATTTGCAAATTGACAGAAGAAAGGAAAGCCTCTTGGCGAGGTTTGTAATTTTTTAAAAATTCTTTGAATGACAAGGGATACAGCGTCATCACATCCACTTTTCCGACAGGAAAGGAAGAATCATGATTTCTCATTGCTACCTTCAGCAATGAACCTGCGCATACAAGAGCATATTCGGGAGCTTGTTCACAAAAGAACTTGAGCACTTTCAAGGCATTATTGCACCCCTGAATTTCATCCAAAATAATCAGCGTTTCTTGTGGCTTAATAATTTCACCACTTACAACGGACAGTATTTCAATAATATGCTCCGGATCTTTAATATTAGCAAAATCAACCTTCAACCCTGATTCTCCCTTGAAGTTGATATAGACATAGTTAGAAAACATCATGTGACCAAATTCTTTCAATATCCATGATTTACCAACTTGGCGCGCCCCCTGCAATATCAATGGTTTACGATATACATTGTTTTTCCATTGAATCAGATCGTTTAAAATATCTCTTTTTATCCTCATACCTGTCTGTTTCCGGCAATATACACATTTTATCTATAATAAATTGTCAAGCACACACCTTTTTTACAGATAAGATGAAAAATATTTTAAAGAATTAATTTACCATTCGATAAATTTCCCTCTTTCCTTTCGCAATTCCAGCTCTTTCAATAAAGCTTTTTGTCTGTCTTTGGCTATATATCGGCGGGCAAGAATATCGGGTATGACAACTCCCAATGAGATAAAAAAGATAATTAGCGCCGAATGAATGCCATTAAAGAAGGCTTCAGTCAGTTCACCTACCACTCCATGCATATTGACCAACGCAATAAATGAACGATACATCAGCACACCGGGAATCATAGGAATGACGGACGGTATTGTAAGTAAGTGATTGGGAACATGAAACCAATGCACTGCCCTCACTGCTATGAGACTTACTACAAGGCTTCCTGCAAAGGAACCGATAATAGGACCGTAGCCCAATTCGAAATTCACAAAGTTTCTGGTACATACGGCAATAATACCACCTAAAGCCACTACCCAGAGCAATCGCCTCGGGATATTGAAAATGATAGAAAAGCCTATTGCTGCGATAGCTGCTGCAATGGCATAAATACTATAAGGATCATGCGGCACCATACTCAACTCACTGAATTGCTTATCAATATTGATATCATGTATTTTAAAAATCTGTAAGGCAAAATAAATACCCAGAGTCATAGCCCCCAAGATCATAATCGTATTGGCAGCCCGCGTAATGCCAAGGGTTAAGTAATTATCAATCATGTCGTCAACAAAATTAATGAGTGGCACACCGGGCACGATGAACAGGGCACAGGCAAGCAACGGATGATATGGTGTTGCCGACCATCCTGTATATATCGTTAAATAAGACAAGCAAGTGGCTATAAATGAAGAAATAGCGATACTCATATATATATTGATACCGAATTTAAGGCAATAAGCACGTGACCTAAATCCGATAAAAGCACAAATAGAAGTAAACAAAAATGCTATCCAATCACATCCGAATAATTTACAAAATCCACCGCAGGCGAATCCTGCTCCAATGGCAACAACCATAGGAACATAATTGCGTGGTTTATTTTTTATTCTTTCTAATTCCTGCTCGTATTTCTCCAACGAATAATCTTCCCTGATGGCCCGCCATGAGAGTTTGCTGACAGCCGACAAAACAGTCATATCGATATTATGATGCTCACATTTCTGATATTTCGAATAAGAATGAGAATTATCACTTAAATTTACAGATAGCATCGTATAACTGACATCAATATGCAAATTTTCTTCAGGTAAGCCCAGATACGCTGCCACACGCAACATATTTCGCATGATTCGGTTCGTATCCGCGGCACTCTCAACAAGCAATTCGCCGGTGCGTAATAATAAATCAAGTTTACGTCTTAATAAGAGAATTTCCTGTTTAGTTTCTGTTTGCTTAATCATATTGCTTCTATGAAATAAATTAATAATGCGCAAAAATACAAAAATAATATGAGACTTAAGCACTTTTTATGCTATCTTCTTTATTGAAGTGCGCTGCGATAAGGCTTTCACATGATCAAGATGACATTATTCTTCTTTGCATCAAAATCCTTTGTGACGTATGATCCGACAAATCGGATGTTCTAAAATCTCCATGCTATTTGCTTCTACGTTTTATAATAGAGGTCTATTTTGGATTTAAAAAGTGAACTTTGTTTAATTAATCGTTTTTCTTTTCGTATCTTCAGAATATCTACAGAATTGTCTTCTATTTTTGCCGTAGATAAGGGTTCAGCTAACAAAAATATGATATTTTTGTACAATAAACAATAAAAATATGAAAATATTAATTATAGAAGATGAAAAGGATTTGTCACAAAGTATCAAAGAATACCTCACGACAGAAGATTATATTTGCGAACAAGCCTTTACTTTTCAAGAAGCAATGAAAAAAGTCGCTCTTTACGAATACGACTGTATCCTGCTCGACCTGATGCTCCCACAGGGCAACGGACTTGATATCCTTCGAAAAATCAAGCAACAGCATAACCCTGCAGGCGTAATTATCGTTTCGGCCAAAGATTCGCTGGACGATAAAATCAATGGTCTGAAAATCGGTGCGGATGATTACCTGCCCAAACCTTTTCACATGTCCGAACTTTATATGCGCATTTATGCACTGATTCGCCGGCGCCAGTTTGATAGTAACAACATGCTGGACTTTAATGAAATTAAAATTAATTTAATAAGCAAAGAACTAACAGTAAATGACCATCCGGTCACCCTGACCAAAACG
>JALNVG010000050.1 GCA_023227685.1 Bacteroidaceae bacterium | reverse complement strand
TGTGCCTCGGTGGCAGGTACTCGTTGTACACGATGTACACCCGACTCGTATTTCATAGTTCCATAGACATTATTACCGGTGATGCGACATACGATTTCTTTAAAACCACCCTTGGCTCCTTCGCTGCAACTGGAAATTTCCATCTTCCAGTTTTTTCGGTCGCAGAATTTACTATACATACGAAACAAATCGCCAGCAAAGAGTGCAGCTTCATCACCACCCGTGCCACCACGAATTTCAAGAATGCCATTCTTTGCGTCTTGTGGATCGGCAGGGATGAGCATCAGTTTAATTTCCTCTTCTAATTTAGGTAGGCGAGTTTGGCTCCTTTCAAGTTCTTCGCGAGCCATGTCGCGCATTTCTTGATCAGTTTCATTATTCATGATTTCTCTGTCCTCGTCTATATTCTGTTCCAGATTGATGTATTCTTTGCGGGCCTTCATCAAATCGCTCAATTCCTTATATTCTTTTGTGAGTTTAACGTAGCGGGGTTGGTTAGCGATGACTGAAGGGTCCGTTATGAGGGTTGAAATTTCTTCGAATTTTGCTACCAATGCGTTCAGCTTTTCTAAAATAGTATTGTTATCTGCCATTTATTTCGTTATAAATATATTTAAACAAAAGGTTTCCCCCTTATTCGTAGGTGTATACTCCGAATTCGCTTCGGATAATTAATTCTTTCTTGTCGCTTTTTTCTATGCGTCCTATAATTTGGGCAGGGATGTTAAATGATTCGGAAATTTCGATTACTTTCTGTGCATCTTCAGGAGAAAGATATACTTCGAAGCGATGTCCCATGTTGAAAACCTTATACATTTCTTCCCAATCTGTCCCGCTTTGCTCTTGAATCGTTTTAAACAATGGAGGCACAGGAAAGAGGTTATCTTTTACCACACGTACTTTGTCAACAAAGTTTAGAATCTTAGTTTGTGCACCACCCGAGCAATGAATCATACCATGAATTTGGGGGCGGAGTTGGTCAAGCAATTGTTTGACCACGGGTGCATAGGTGCGGGTAGGGGATAAAACCAATTTACCTGCATCCAGAGGTGAACCTTTTACCTTGTCGGTGAGCTTTAAATTGCCCGAATAGGTCAAATCTTCGGGTACAGCCTTATCATAACTCTCCGGATATTTCTGTGACAGATATTTGGAGAATACATCGTGGCGAGCACTGGTTAATCCATTACTGCCCATACCGCCGTTATACTCTTTCTCGTATGTGGCCTGTCCGTACGATGCTAGTCCAACGATGACGTCTCCCGGACGGATATTCCCATTATCAATGACATCGGAGCGTTTTATGCGGCAAGTTACCGTACTATCTACGATGATGGTGCGTACCAAGTCACCTACATCAGCTGTTTCGCCACCGGTAGCATATACGCCTACACCCATTTGACGTAATTCAGCCAATAGCTCGTCAGTCCCATTAATGATGGTTGAGATAACCTCACCGGGAATCAGTAGTTTGTTACGACCGATGGTAGAGGAAACGAGGATATTATCGACGGCACCAACACAGAGAAGGTCATCGATATTCATGATCAAAGCATCTTGTGCGATGCCTTTCCATACGGAAAGATCGCCTGTTTCTTTCCAATAAAGGTATGCCAGGGATGATTTCGTACCCGCTCCGTCGGCGTGCATGATATTACAAAATGTAGGGTCACCACCGAGTATATCCGGAATGATTTTGCAGAAAGCTGTAGGGAAAATTCCTTTATCAATGTTTTTGATGGCATTGTGCACATCCTCTTTTGATGCACTTACACCGCGCATCATGTATCGTTGATTGCTCATTGAATGATAATATTAATGAATTAAACGTGTACAAAAGTATCTGTTTTGTTAGAATTGTACTTTTGGTGCAGTCTCAGTTCCTTCGGCTGCCTGAAAATAATTATGTTTGTCGAAGCCGAGTAAGCCGGCAAAGATGTTTTTTGGAAAATGTCTGATAGCCGTATTGTATGATTGAGCAGCGTCGTTGAAGTTCTTGCGGGCTACGGTGATACGGTTTTCAGTACCTTCGAGTTGAGCTTGTAGTTCAAGGAAGTTTTGATTAGCTTTTAAATCGGGATAACTCTCGGCAATAGCCATTAATTTGCCTAATGCGGAGGTTACGTCTCCTTGTGCTTTTTGATATTGGGCTAATTTCTCAGGAGTTAGGTCCTTGGCATCAATTTTGATTTGCGTAGCTTTACTACGAGCTTCTATTACGCCTTCAAGAGTTTCTTTCTCGTGCGTGGCGTAACCTTTGACCGTACTGACTAAATTAGGAATCAAGTCGGCGCGACGTTGATATTGTGTTTCTACGTTAGACCATTTGTTGCTCACGTTCTCGTCCATAGTGACAAGTCCGTTGTATGCACTTGTTGTCCATATGGCTATGAGGGCAACGATGGCAATGATAATGATAACTGACCTTTTCATTTTTTATTTTTATTTTATTTGAATATTTTTTTTGAAGGATATTTCTACTTTGAGCTTTTACATTATTAAAAACCTGTTCCCGATCCTCCTCCACCTCCGGATCCACCGCCGAAACTGCCACCTCCGAAGCCTCCGCCTCCTCCGCCGCCACCTCCGAGTAGCCCTCCTAATAATCCTCCTAATAGTCCTCCACCGATAATGGGACCTGCTCCTCCGCCGCCATTTGAATGGTCGTCGTTATCGTTGCCGTAAGATTTGTTTTCCCGGGTTACGGTGTGTCCGCAGTTGCGGCAAGTATAAACAATGCTTTCGGTACGGATGCCATCTTTGTTTGAGATAATACGGCTTCTTGTACGTTGCAACTGATGTTTTCCACATTTGGGGCAACGGCTTTCCTGCCTGGCAGCAATAACGCCTTTCAATCCGGCTATAATAAAGATTCCGAAGATAGTGAAGAAGATCATTAATCCACCGGAATTTCCGTTTGCATTATTTGAAGGTGTATCATTAACCATTGAGCCGTCAAGCCTTCCGCATGCAGCGTTGACTCCACTAACCATGGCATTGTTCCAATCATTTTTTTTGAGATAAGGAAGCATCACCTCTGTTTGTATTCGTTTGCAAATAGCATCGGGAAGTATACCTTCGATCCCGTAACCGGTGTAAAATTGCACACGACGCTGATCAATAACGAGAAGTATCACAAAGCCGTTATCTTTACCTTTTTTGCCTACGCCCCATTTGTTGAGCAAGTCATTACAAAAGTCGAAACTATCGGTTTGACCGATAGAAGGCAAGATGGCTACCACAGATTCGATACCTGTTTGCTGTTCGAGAGCATAGAGACGAGTGTTGATCTCATCACAAGCCTCGGCGGAAAGAATATTCTCCGGATTGCAGACATATTGTGTCTTATCCTGTAGATGAACCTTGGGTAGGTTCTCTACCGTGTAAATCTTTTCTGTCGCAAAAGCAGGCAGAGCAAATAGGAATGAGAGTATATATATAAAGATCGATCTCATGTGGTGAACTTTTGTTGCAAAGATATAAATTTTTCCGGTTACGGGCGCATAATCCTTCTGTTTTATTGCAGGGATTAGTGTGTATATATCAGTACAACGTCTATTTACCTCATATATTTAGTAGTGAATCGGTGTACCTTTTCACTGTATTTTTCTTTGTTTATAAGATATGATTTGGCATGCTCGGCACCAGGCACAATCCAAAGTTCCTTTGTCCCCGGTTTTGCCTTGTAGAGAGCGAAGGCCATCCATGTGGGTACATATGTGTCTTTATCACCATGAATAAATAACATAGGCAGATGACATTTCATTACTTGTTTTAAAGCCGATGCCTCTTTAAAGTTCCATCCGTAGCAAATTTGACAAATGCTGTTTGCAGTATAGAGTATCGGGAATGGGGGTAGACCGAACATTTGTTTGAGTTGATAAGCAAATTCATCAAAAACGGAGGTATAGCCGCAATCTTCGATAAAACATTTCACGTAAGATGGTTGTTTTTCACCGGAGACCATCATTGTTGCGGCAGCTCCCATAGATATGCCATGAACCACCATTTGGGTGCTGTCGCCAAAGATATGATTGGCTACTTTCATCCATCGTATTACATCAAGCCGATCTTTCCAACCCATTTGTATCGTTTTCCCGCCACTGAATCCGTGAGCGTATAAATCGGGCAAAAGAATATTATATCCTAAATCGTGGTTGTAAAGATAACCGATCATAAGCATACGGCGGGCATTGTCTGTGTAGCCGTGAACGATGACAGCGGTATGTGTGGTAGGTGAGGCGGCATAAATATAATTTGCGTGTAATCTTATTCCTTCATTATTTGTGATAAAGGTATCTTTCATGGCGCGTATCTGGTTGAGACTGTCCACCCATGGACGTAGAAACGGATAGTTGGCGTACATGGTTGAATCGGTGTTGGCGTTTTTCTTTAAAATAATATTCTTTCGTAAAAGGGCGAAGTTGAGCATGTGATTTCCGCTGGCAATAGTGATGATGGCAATAAGCAGGACTATAATTCCAATAAAAGTTTTGGTGAGGTTTATTTTTTTTCTTTTATTCATATGATTATTTATTTTAGTAAACTAACAGGAATATTTTTTGATATTTCTTTCTTGAAGATGAACTTTAATGGAGAAATATTAGCTTGTTGAATGAGAAGCGAAATAAATATTAAATCGGGTCAGCCCGTCCGGACAGGTACGGAGAGAAAAATCACAATGATGTTTCATCAGTACCTCACGGATGAAGATAAGGCCGATACCCTGTCCATTGGGTTTGGTTGAGAAAAAAGGACTGAAAAGTTTGGTCTCGACTTCTTTACTGATGCCGGGGCCCGTGTCGGCTATCTCTAAAACTATTGGAGAAGTGGTGGTCTTGATGAAAATATCACCGTTGTTGCCAATGCTCTCAGCGGAATTTTTCACAATGTTGGTAATGACTTGTTCAAAGAGGGAAGTATCGATGTTGACCATTGGAATGTCTGTGCAGAGATCAAGGTGGAGTTTAATATTACGGCTATTGCAGATGTTTTCCATGAATATTTTAGAAGCTTTGACCTGTTCGTTGAGATTAACGAGTTCAAGCTGAGGCTCGGGAATCTTAACGACATCAGCAAAGTTGGTGATGAAATGGCTCATGTTGTAGCAACGTTCCACGCAAATGCTCATGACATCTCGCATATTGGTGAGATCATCGGTGGTAGGAGTTTCCTGCAAAGCATCAATGACCGATTCGAGGGTGGAGGAGATGCCTGCTGTTGTATTGTTCACTTCGTGTGCAATCATACGAATAACCTTTTCGTAGGCTTTTTTCTCCGCTTTCATAACTTCAGAGGTGAGACTTTCGATCAGAACAAAAGGGTGCGAGGCACCACGGTCGGCAAAAGAGAGGAGTGAACAGCGATAAATCATGGAATCGCCGAAGCGTATGGTTTTGGTTGTCCCTTTTTTCAAGACCATTAGTTCATTGGCGAGAGGAGATTCCAGTTCTTTAAAGGTACGCCCCTCGAGGTTATTGCCGTTCGGGACATTTAGAAAGCGGATAGCAGCGGTATTGAGTATGGAAATACGATCCTCGAAATCAAGAATAATGACGCCCATAGGAGAAGCATTGATAAGTAGATCGAGAAAATGGTTTTGTTCTCGAACTTGGAGGCGTTCATTTTTAAGTTGTTCCATCATACGGTTAAAAATCTCTACGATACGATCGGCTTCCATCTGACCGACTTTACGTAAGCGACTACTGAAATCTTGTTCGCGAAGGAGTTCCATACCGTTACCGATAGTCTGGAAAGGTTTTATCACTTTTCTATAAAAATATACCAGAAAGCCCAGACTCAAGATAATGGTGCCTTCGATAAGGTAGAACATTATGCCGTGTGCATCTTTTAGGATTATATTGAATGTAAGTGCCCAGACGATAAACAGCAGTGTTGCGAGGATGTAGAAAAGAATACGCAGTTTCATCGGTTTATGTGTTTTATATCGATGTCGTACTTCTCGAGGCGCCGGTAAAGGGCGGTACGACTGATGCCGAGGGCACGGGCCACGTTCGAGAGGTTATTGCTATATTTTTTGAGTGCTTCAAAGATGGTTTGTTTCTCTATTTCTTCAAGTGTGAGATTTTGGGTGGCTATTGTTTGTGTGTTAATCGGATTTTGTTGATGTTGACTTTTAAAATCATCAGCACTGAGGCGGGATTTCCCACAGAGAAGTATTGTGCGATCTACAAGATTCTTCAATTCACGGATATTACCGGGATAGGGAAGACGTGAAAGATAGCTGATGGCGTCGGTGGTGAAATTGACCGGAGGAAGATGATTGGTAGAGCATTGGATATCAGCAAAGTGGCGTATCAGTAAAGGTATGTCGTCGCGCCGCTCGCGGAGGGCGGGCAGGTGAATGGTGATAAGGTTGATGCGATAAAAAAGATCTTCGCGAAAGGTACGTGTCTGCACCATTTGTTGGAGGTCGGTATTGGTTGCGCTCACTACACGTATATCGACGTGGCGTGGATGGCTGTCGCCAAGTACTTCGAAAGTCTGCTCTTGAAGAACACGCAAGAGTTTGACCTGACAATTGATGTCAAGTTCACCGATTTCATCCAAAAAAATGGTACCCTTATCCGCCAGTTCAAAACGACCTTTCATGTCGGCATTGGCATCTGTAAAAGCTCCCTTCTTGTGACCGAACATTTCACTTTCAAAAAGTGTTTGAGAAATTCCGCCGAGATTAACCTTAACAAACGGACCTTTTGAACGAGAGCTGTTTTTGTGAAGGGCTTCGGCAATGAGTTCTTTTCCTGTTCCGCTCTCGCCTGTAATAAGAACGGAAGCATTGGTGTGAGCAATACGTTTCACCGTATCCAGAATGTTCATTAGTTCGGGATTGCTCCCTATAATGGCTGAGCGATCAAAGGCATCGTTCTCTGTTATGGTCGTATTTGTTTGTATTTCTTCCGAAGAAACATCTAAGGCTGTTTTGATGCGTTGCATCAGTGTGGCATTGTTCCACGGCTTGGTGATAAAGTCGAATGCACCGGCTTTCATGCCCTGTACGGCAAGCTGTATATTTCCCCATGCTGTCATGAGAATGACCGGCACCTCAGGGCGGAATATCTTGATTTCTTTTAACAAAGTGAGCCCCTCTGCACCGTCAGTGGTTAGTGTGAAATTCATATCCATCAAGATCAGTTGAGGAACAGATGAGCGTACAACAGCTATAGCCTCTTCCGGTCCGGAAACGGCTTGTGCATCGTAATGCGCACGTTTCAACATGAAACAGAGTGAACTGCGGATAGCGTTGTCGTCATCAATTATTAATATCATATTGCAAAAATAACAATTTATTCCAGAGTAATGAATAGGGTTGTATTATTTCTTTTCTTCCTATTATGAAGAGGTAACTATTTTTTCGATGTCAGCGTCAATACCGGTGTTTGTATTAAAATCCCATAGCGTGAGACTTCGAATTTGGTAATAATAGTACCAATAGTAAAACAATTCATTGATATGTTTTTGACGAGCCTCATCTTTGCTGGTTTGTGAATCATTTAAGTCGAGTGTGCTTATTTTTCCTATCATGAAAGTTTTAACATTGGTCTTGTATCGGCGTTCGGCTATACTGTCCGCCATATTGGCAATGTGGAGTTGAGCTTGTTGATTATTGAACTGTTCGGTAAGGATGAAAAGATTCTGGTTGAAGTTCATCTTTTCCTGATGCAATTTGCTTTCTATTACTTTGCGATCACTTTCGGCCACACGTACTTTTCCGCGGCGTTTGCCCCAATCGAGAATAGGAATTTTAAACCCTATTTTCACTATTTGGTTATCTTTCAGATTATTGTAGGTCGGACGTATTTCATTATCCATACCGGTGTAGCCTACTTCAGCAAAAAGAGTGATTTCTCGCATGTTTCCTTTGGCTTCGGCTACGGCATAATCAGCCTGCATTTGACGTCGCAAGAC
The DNA here is from genome assembly GCA_023227685.1 of Bacteroidaceae bacterium. GTDB lineage: Bacteria > Bacteroidota > Bacteroidia > Bacteroidales > Bacteroidaceae > JALNVG01. The sequence goes on along the minus strand of JALNVG010000050.1, from coordinate 5,865 downwards.
ATTCTTAGCAAAGGAATTGTTGGTCAAAGCTTTATTGAGTACATTGTCGTAATTGAGAACGACAAAAGGGATGCTTTGAGGTAGTTTCGGTTCAAGATCAATGCTGTCATTAAGAGCGAGGAAAGAGCGGAGTTTGAACATGCTGCTTTTGAGTGTACTCTCGTTGCTGGTGAGTTCGGATTCGGCGTTGAGAACGTTGAGCTTGAGCTGAAGCACATCGTTTTCACTAATTTGACCCATGCGGCGTTTGGCACAAGCTACTTCGTAGAGTTTCTTTGCATTCTTCAGATTCTGCTTGGTGATATTGACATTCTCTTTGGCTAAAAGTAAATCGAAGAAGTTTTTGATGGTAGTCATCGTCACTTCTTCGGTAGCGGAAATGAAGGCAGCTTTAGCTTCGGCATATTTAATCGGTTCTATTCTACGGTTCCATTTTGTGGTATTAACGCTGAATATCGGTTGATTTAATGTTACAGCAAAGGGAACGGACATATATTGTTTTGTCTTATCATCACTGAGTTGTTTCATGAAATCAAGAGAGGTATTAAGAGTAAGCGTACCTCCTGTGGGCCAGATGTTTTGGGTAACAGAAAAATTGCCGTAAATTTCAGCGTAGTTGTTTCTTACGAAGGTGTAAGATCCGTCATCTTGCTGATAAGAACTGTATGATTTGTTATAATAGGGCAGGGTGGCCTCAAAGTTCACTTCCGGCAGAAGATCGGCGCGGAAAGTACGATATTGCCAATAGGCGGTTTTCAGTTCGTTTAAAGCTACGGCTGCATCTACGCTTTGAGTACGCGCCAGATTTATGGCTTCGTCAAGAGTGATTGCCCTGACATTAGCTGTTGTTTCGGGTATTGTTCCTTGTGCCGATGCAGATAATAACAACATCAGCATCATTATCATTGCTATTGATATTTTTTTCTTATCATATCATAGATAAATTGATTGTTTTTGCTGTTCTATTTATTCTTCATGGAGTGCTTCCGCCGGTTGAATCTTCATCGCTTTTCGGGCAGGGAACCAATTGCCGGCAACTATCATCAGGGCAATGAGCAGGAAGGTGATCATTATCGTAAAGATAAAGCGTGGGGCAGCCAGCGTTGTTCCGTTCATTGCTTGGTTCAACTCCGCATGTGCCAGATTCCAGTCGATAATAACGGCTGGTACGGTGATGATAGCCAGTAATAAGATTCCTTCACTCAAAAGGCGTATGAAGATAGAAGCTTGTGTACTGCCCAAAGCTTTAAACAATGCTATTTCTCCGCGTCGTTGCTGTGTGCGGAACCAGAAAGTGCCGAGTAGGCCGAAGAATATATTCAACAACAAGAATCCCATGCCGAAAAGATAATTGCGCATATCATTGGTCTCTATCTGTTGATAATTATGGCGTATGTCGCTGAATGAACGTATCTGAGATATATAAATGTTGCCTATTCTTAACTGTTTGCTACAATCTTTCCAGAGTTTAGGAATGAAATTCTTATCTTCTTTGGCCCTTACTCGTATACAAAGCTCATTTTTGGAATTTTGATCTTTTTTTTCTAGAAGAAAAGCTACGGATTTAGCACTATAAGCCTCCTCGTAATCTGTATATTTTACAGGCAAATAGGCTGCTGCAAGTTTTAATGCTGTTGTTGTGTCTCCATCAAAATGAAATTGCTTTCCTATAAGTGATGAGAATTTTATATTGTATTTTTGTTTGAATATATTTCCGGAAGCAATAAAAGTATTGTTTTTTAGCATGGCGGCTAACTGTTCGGGCGTTTCTCCACGTGTTCCCCGATATTGAAATACGCGAAAAAAGTCGGGAGTTATTATACGCTTATAGATATAATCATCATTTTTCATCGTATCACAGGCAATATTGCAATTACTGTTGCTACCATCATAGGGATAGGACCAATGAGAAAGACTGACCGCTTCTATTTCAGGGTAACGTTGCAGTCGGTTTATTAATTCGTTTACTTCATCGGTCTCTTCTTTTAGGTTGGCATTATAATTAGGACTTTTTTCAGAGAGTTTATCTATGTCTAGCAGATAACAATGACTGATGTCGAATCCTCGTGGTTGTTCATATATGGAAACTTTGACATATATGTAATCAACGATGAACCACATAATAACGCTTACCAGTAGTAACTCAGCCATAATCCAAAGGTTGGAATGCCATTCGTTTTTTATCTGCGTAAATAATTTTTTGTTCATAGTGTTCTGTTATTTTATTTTTCCGTTCAAGGCGTTGACTATATTAATACGAGATGCCCTCCATGCAGGTATCAGACTACTTAGCAGGTTGAGTACGAAACAGAAACCTAGTGCATATAAGAAAGTGGCAGGTTGCATCAGGATGCTTGTGTCTATTGTTGGTTGGCAGAATGTGCTTTGGTAGGGTTGGGCAAATAATATGTCGGTCCCCAAATAGGCGAAGGCAAAGCAGAAGATCAGCCCTATTATGCCAGCCAATAATGATACAATGAAACTCTCGGTAATGATATTTTTTAATAGTTTTGAGCGAGTACTACCGAAGGCACGTCTTATACCGATTTCGGCGATACGGCGGCGTAGACGACTTTGTGTCATACTGCTCAGATTAATAGCCGGGACGAGAAGCAGGATAATAAAAATAATAATTTTTTGTCGATGGTCGGCGTTAATGTCCGGTTCGATGTTTGCTCCGTAAGTGATAGTCTTTTTTTCTTGGTCGTAAGGACGGTTGCGTGAAAGGATTTTATAACCTTTTTCGCTCAGTTTCTTATTTGATATTGCCAACTGTTGGTTGCACTCTGTTCTTATAGCCGAAAAGTCCTTACGGCTTCGGGCCAAGATAGCTGTGCTGAATGATCCTCCTACTTCACACCATATATTATTAATATAGCTTGTTGTGGTGTAGGGAACCCAGACTTGTGCATAAGCTGTTGAGGCTAAGGTGGAAACGTCTTTTACAATACCTACGATGCGGTAGGACGTATAGTTGAATTCTACATTTTTACCTATTATATCAATGTTTCCGAACAATTGGCGAGCCATACTTTCTGCCATTACAATACTTGGTATGGCGGCATCGAAACTCACTTGGTCATAAGGTTTTCCTTTAATAAACCGAAAGTCGAAGACATGCCAGAAATCGGCGTCGGTTAGTAATGCATCTGTTGTAATAGTTCCACTATTCGGGATAGAAATAACAGCTGGAATTGTACATACAGAATAAATAGTAACAGCTTCGGGTGTTTTGAGTGATTTATATAGTTCTTTGGCTATTTTAACATCCATCGGGCCGTTGCTACTGCCATCTCCCCATTTTTTATTACTTATACTTATATATTGTGCATAAAGTATTCGGCTTCTGTTACTTTCCGGCGAGAAGGGAGCGACTTTTACTTGTTGCAACATTACTACTAGCATGATAAGGAAAATGGAGAGTGCCGTTCCTAATACGCTAATGATGCTTACCACCGGATCTTGGCGTAGATGTGCCCATATTTGTTTGAAATATTTTGTATTCATCTTATTTTTTTTATTCTACTTGTCTACCATCGAAGAAACGGATTGTGCGTGAAGTCTGTTTGGCCTGTTCTTCATTATGTGTTACCATAATTATTGTTCTTCCTTCTTCCTTATTCAGCCGATGAAGAATATCCATCACTTCAGTTCCCATTTTTGAATCCAGATTACCGGTCGGCTCATCGGCCAGAATAATCTCCGGGTCACCAACTATGGCTCGGGCGATGGCAACTCTCTGGCATTGTCCGCCCGAAAGTTCCGAAGGCATGTGATGCATGCGATGACTTAATCCCACTTTTTGCAATACTTCTTCGGCGAGGTGACGGCTCTCTTTGGCCGAAATCTTTCGATATGTGAGTGGTAATTCTACATTATCTATGACATTGAGTGAATTAATCAGATGGAAACTCTGGAAAACGAAACCGATCATACGGTTACGGAATTCGGCGAGTGTGCGGTCCTTCATCTTTTCGGTGCTGGTGCCGTTTATAGTAATGGTACCGTTGGTAGGGGTGTCAAGCAATCCCATAATGTTGAGCAAAGTGGATTTGCCACAGCCCGACGGACCCATGATACTGAGGAATTCTCCCTTGTTAACTTCTAGATTGACATTTTCTAGTGCTTGTGTCTCAATTTCTCTTGTTCTGTAGATTTTGTTGATACCTGTTAATGTGATCATCGTTTTATTTTCTTAAATTGTTGACAATACTTATTAATTAATAATTCTATAATTCTTATTTTAATTTTAGTTTGCTTTTATCTTTATAATCGCTCATATCGCTAATTACCACTTTATCTCCGGGCTTCAAACCACTGATCACTTCTACGTGTTCAAAGTTACTGTCACCGAGTCTTACTTTGCATTTTCTGAGTTTGTTTTTGCCGTTCACCACAAACAGGTTGTAATCGCCTTCTCCCTGATAGTAAGAACCGTTGGCCAATCGTATTACATTGTCTTTTACGGTGCTCATGGCAAAAACATCTACCTTTAATCCGGAACGGAGGTACTTGTTGTCGTTATTCTTCAGTTGTACCGTAAAAGATATTACACCGTTATTTGAGAGCGGAGTCACGTTGCTGATCGTTCCTTCTTCCTTTTGATTATTTATTTTGACGATAGCATGTCCGCCCACGTATACGTGATTGCCATAGGTATCGGCTATCTCGCAATTGATTTTAAAATGGCTCAAATCGGAGATGGTGGCAATTTGTGTATCTTTTGCAACTTGTGCGCCCACTTGGTTGTTGATATAAGTCAGAATAGCTTTGTGTGGTGCCCGGATTTGTGCATCTTCGAGTATCCGTTTCTTTTCTGCGAGGCTCTTTGAGAAGATATTAAAATCAAGTTGTTTGACTTTTAAATCGGCTGCTTTTACTAATTTCTCATTTTCATATTGCTGACGTAGTTGCTCCAATTCCAGTTTCCCTGTGTTGAAGTTCAGTTCGGCCTGACGTACTTTATCGGTGGTGCCCGAACCGAGACTGTCAAGATATTGTTCATTACGCAATTCTACTTGCATCCGGTTTAACTTCATAGCCGATACTTTGATTTTCATGGCAATATTGCTTAACTCCGTCCGGTTGTTTACTATCAACTGTTCGAGTTCGCAGCGTTTCATTTGTTCTTCATCCAGAAGTTTGTTATAATCCGTCTCGGTGCTTTGTAAATCGAGCTTGAGTAGAGGGGTACCGGCATTTACACTGTCGCCGCTTTTATGATAAACTTCCAGTATTCGTGAATCGATAGGGGAGTTGATAATTTCTTCGAAGGCCGGAACTACCTTTCCTGTAGCGTTATAACTTAGTTCAATGGTGCCTTTGTCAACCGTTGAGAAGATAAGGTCTTTGCTGTAAACGCTACCACCCAAGGTAGAAAAGAGAATAGAAAAGCCTATAATAATTACTACACCAATTGCCGAATACTTGATGATTTTTTTCTTCTTTTCTTTTTTTTGTTCTTCTTTTGAAATTTCTCTGTCCATATCGTTCTCTTATTTATGTTTTGATTCTTTGCGGTTTTTACGAATCATTATAAATATTGCAATTGCTGTGCCAAACTTATAATTGATTGATATACAATTATTTAAGCATTTTTATTGGTGTCCGATATCGAACACTCTGTCCGCTTTTATGGTAAGAGGACGTTTGTTTTTATATCAGGATAAGTTAGAGTGAACTCATCTTAGGATTAAGAGGTTAATCAATAAATTAGACAACCAATATACGGATTATAAATTAAGTTAGTCAACCAAATAGGTGATAAAACGCCACTCTCTCCTCTAGAAGTTTTTTGATTTTATCCCACGCAAGCCACGCAAGGCTTATAACGTATTTGCATTCAATAACTTAAGCGCGTGGGAT
>JALNVG010000049.1 GCA_023227685.1 Bacteroidaceae bacterium | reverse complement strand
CGGTGACACCGGTTCTTTATATAAGAATGGAGAATTGATAGACGATAATTATTTTAATGGTGAACCCATGTCTATAGCACTCAATCATTTTGTTGGTAATAAAGCACAACGTTTCTTGTTCCAAATCGTTCCTTATCGGCCTCAACTTAAAATATATTTGAGCCCCAAAGCAAAAAAAGAACTGAGTGTAAAGAACATTAACAATGTGAAATTTGTTAAGATCGAAGCGCAATACGATATCAAAATTCAAATTAATAACGACTAATTTTTTAATTTATAACCGATGAATCACAATATTATAAAGAACAAAATTCTTTTATTAGCCATTTCGTTTTTATTCATTACTGTTCCGGCAATATCAAATCCTTTTTCGCTTTATGATTTAATCTGTGAAGAGCAAGAAAATCCGATAGGAATTGACAACACCATTCCACGCTTTAGCTGGAAAATTGAAAGTATCGAACGCGGTTTCACTCAGTATGCTTACCGGATCATCGTTTCTTCATCCCCTGATATGCTCGAAAAAGAGAACCTGTGGGACAGTGGGAAAGTGAAATCTTCACAATCCATCCTTATTCCATACAACGGCAAAAAATTGATGGCCTCGACTACCTACTATTGGAAAGTCCGTTCATGGAATCAATCGGACGAAGCATCAGATTGGAGTAATATCGGTCACTTTACAATGGGACTTCTATCACCCGGCGACTGGGGCGGCGCAAAATGGATATCAATGGATAAAGACGATGATAGCCAACGGGTTGTGCCGGCAATTGCTTATCCCCAACTAAAATCTTTCATAAAAACAAGAGAAGCGGACCAAACAAAGAATCCGCAATTCCGAAAAGAATTCAGCATCGACAAACCTATCAAAAGAGCTCTTATCTCTATATCCGGGCTCGGACAGTTTGATTTATTTCTGAATGGGGAAAAAGTGGGAAACCACTTTCTCGATCCGGGATGGACTGACTACGATAAATCTGTTTTATATGTCACTTTTGATGTGACCGATAAATTGTCTAAAGGAAATAACGCCATAGGTGTAATGCTCGGAGGCGGATTTTATCATACTCCGCAAAAACGTTATTTAAAATTATACAGCATATTCGGCGCCCCGAAAATGAAGATGAATCTTCGCATCGAATATACGGATGGGATAATAGCCGAAATCATATCAGATAAGACATGGAAGGCAAGCGAAAGTCCGATTTCTTTTTCAAGTATCTATGGCGGAGAAGACTATGAGGCCACACGGTATCAAAAAGGATGGATGTTGCCGGGCTTCGACGACAGGAATTGGCATAAAGTAAATACATCAAAATTCAATGTACCGATGTATTCTCAAAATTACGCGCCGATCAGGGTACGACAAATCTTATCTCCGGTAAATATCTTCAAAAACAAAGACGGCAATTGGATTTATGATTTCGGACAAAACGCATCGGGCATATTCCGCCTAAAGATAAAAGGGAAACAAGGACAATCGGTCACCCTGCGACCGGCAGAATTATTGGACAACGAAAACAGGGCCGACCAACATTCTTCGGGTAGCCCGATATGGTATACGTATAAGATAGGTAGCGGAAAGACGGAAACCTGGCAACCTCAATTCACCTATTCCGGCTTCCGGTATTTGGAAGTAACAGGTGGCATTCCTGCCGGACAAGAGAATAATGACAACCTACCGTCGATAAATGAATTAATCGGCCTTCACACTTCTAATTCGGCCCAAGAAACGGGACAATTTTCTTGCTCCAAACCAATGTTCAACCATATTCATGAACTTATTGACTGGGCAATGCGCAGCAACATGACAAGTTTGCTGACCGACTGCCCCCATCGCGAGAAACTGGGCTGGATCGAGGAAGCTTATTTAATGCAATATTCCCTTCAATACCGCTATAATCTGGATAAACTTTACGAAAAGACAATCAGAGACATGCAGCAGGCGCAAACGAGCATGGGAGCCATTCCATCCATCTGCCCGGAATACACACACTTCAGTCATGGTTTTGAAGATTCGCCCGAATGGGGAAGTGCCTTCATCATCTCTCCTTATTATATTTATAAGTGGTATGGTGATAAAAGCTTAATAAAGACATACTACCCCGAGATGCAAAAATATATCAGCTACCTCAATTCTCGCGCAAAAGATCATATCATTTCTTATGGATTGGGCGATTGGTATGACCTGGGTAAAAATCCTCCGGGATACTCGCAACTGACTTCGTATGGATTAACCGCAACGGGTATTTACTATGAGGACGTAATCATTATGCAAAAGATTGCCGATTTGCTGGGTAAAAAAGAAGATGCGGACAACTATAACTCTTTGGCGACAGAAATCAAAACGGCTTTCAACAAAACCTTTTTCCACAAAGAAAACTGCACCTACGATCGCAACAGCCAGACAGCCAACGCTTTTGCCTTACATTTCGGATTGGTTGATAAGAAAGATAAAGAGCGCGTCTTGCAAAATCTGATTAATGACATCCGGCAACGGGGAAATGCACTCACAGCAGGGGATATCGGTTATCGATACGTGCTCAGAACTTTGGAAGAAAACGACAGACAAGATGTTATCTTTGATATGAATAGCAGGTATGACGTACCTGGTTATGGCTACCAACTTGCCCACGGCGCAACATCCCTCACCGAATCGTGGAATGCCCTACGGGGATTATCCAACAATCACTTTATGCTGGGACATTTAATGGAATGGCTTTATGGCGGACTCGGAGGTATCCGCCAACAAGAGAACTCCGTTGCCTTTAATAAAATACTCATCGCTCCGCAAATTGTCGGTGACATCACTTATGCCAATACTTCTTATGAATCTCCTTACGGACAGATATGCTGTGATTGGAAACTCAACGGGGATGTTTATACTTTAAAAGTTTCCATTCCTGCCAACAGCGAAGCAATCATCTGTCTGCCAACAAAAGACATTGATGGTATAACTGATTACGGACGACCGGTGACCGAAATTAAAGCCTTAAAGATGATTGAAAATAAGAATGGGAAAATCAATTTGCATGCAGGATCAGGCAATTATCTTTTAAAGATGAAGATAGAGAACGGCAGCATTTAATCTTTCTCAATCAGCAGCCTTTTCATGTTATCAATAATGTAAAACTTCCACTGACGAAGAAAGATTATATAGTTTTTCTCGTTATCGGCAAAGAAAGCGATCATGATATTTTTTGTTAAGAAAGGAAATATCATTTGACTATAAAATGTAGCAAAAATAATGGAAACAGGTATTTCCTTTAATATTCCCTTGCCCATTTCGTCAAGAATGCTGTTCCTTATTATTTGCAGATACGAATCCAGGTGCAGATTTTCGGCTGCTGAGATTAAGTGGTTGACATCTCGCTGACTCTCTTGAATGATAAACATAGGCAAGTGCGGATTATCCAAACAGATTTGAATATAAATATCCAATATTTTATCCAATTTCTCGGTAAAGGGGATGTCCTCTTCAAATACCGTTTGTATCTTGGGCAGGAAAGAAGAAACAATTGTTCCAAACACAACTTGAAACATCTTATCTTTTGTACGAAAATAATAGTGCAATGCGGAACGGTTAATGCCTACTTGCAGGGCTATATCACTCATGCTCGTATTTTCATACCCATTCTCTATAAAAAGGCATTTGGCCACTTCAATGATTCTCTTTTCCAGATTTTCTGTCTTTATATTTTCCATTGCTCTTTTTATTTCATGTTATTAGCAAAAAGAACCAATCTGTTTGTTATATTCACATCACTAACACCACTATCAAAATCAAGCGATAACAGATTCATTTGCGGGTAAATTGATTTAATTCTTTTCTCAATACCCTTAGCTACGATATGATTGGCAATACAACCGAAAGGTTGCAAACTTACCACATTTGTTATCCCTTGTTTGGCAAACGAAACGATTTCGGCAGGAAGTAGCCAACCTTCGCCAAATTGATTATTCAGCGAAACGATTTCTTGGCCATTCTTCGCCTCGTCCAAAATATCGGGGATAGGGGTAAAATATTGAAAGGCCGAAGAGATCTTATTAATCTTGTTGATTTGTTTTTGAACCAGTTTATATAGGATCCTGATTACGGGATCGGGCATATTTTTCTTTTCCAGAAAATCATCCTGACAAACTTTCTTATTAACAAAACTCTGCATAAAGAAACTAGTAAGTATCGGCGGAACAACCTCTATGTTTTGTTTAATAAACCAACCGGTAACATTCTTTTGCGCAAAGGCATTGAACTTAAGAAATATTTCGCCGACAATCCCTACTTTTTTGTGCATGATTTGCGACTTGCAAATTGTATTAAACTGTGTGGCGGCCTTTGCAAGCAACTTGTGCAAATCATCAACATTACCTTGCTGAATAAGAGAATGAGCAGCCTCTAGATATTCATCTTTCAATTTTTCTGCCTCACCCTTTATCATTTCTCTCGTAACCGATGCGTAATAAAATTTTGAAAGACAATCGCTATATAAGATAGCAGTAAGAATCATCGGCATATTTTTAAACCAATTAACCTTAAAGCCCGGCTGCACATTATTCAGTCCACTACCAAAATTGATAGATACAACCGGCACATGCTTGAATCCGGCCTCAACCAACGCCTTCTTAATAAGAGAAATGTAATTGGATGCCCGACATTGTCCACCGGTTTGAGTCATAGCCACTGCCGTATTTTCGGGATCGTACTTCTTCTCCTCAAAAGCTTTTATAATATCACCGACGATCAATGTAGCCGGATAACAGATCTCATTATTGGCATATTTCAAACCATAATCGGCCGAAACTTGATTGCTAATAGGCAATACTTCCACATCATAACCCACCAATTTGAAAATATCAGGGATAATCGGCGAGATAAAAGCGGTAAAAAATGGTACGATGATCTTCTTCTTCGCTTCTTCCTTCGTATAAATCGGCGTAGTAACAAAAGGCTTATGATCCCTCTTGACCGTCTTGTTCAGCTTGAAGCTCTCGACAACCGAACGTACACGCAACTTGATGGAGCCTATATTGTTAATATCATCAATCTTGAGCAAGGTCAGCGTTTTGCCGGAGCGTTGCAATACTTTTTTTATTTCATCTACAAGAAACGCATCGGGACCGCAACCGAACGAAGTCATCTCAATAAATTGTACAGAGTTATCTTGAGCTGCCACCCACTTGGCCGCTTTCAATATCCTATCGGCATACGCCCATTGTGTGACAAAATGCGTATCTTCTAATGTGATATCCATATCTCTGACAATATCATCGGTGAGCACATCAACCCCCATACTTGCTATCATGTCTGATAATTTATGTTGTACGAGCGGATCGGTATGATAAGGACGTCCGGCCAACAAAACAGTCAATTTCTTTTTCTTTCGATTCTGATCATACAATTGCTCATTCAAACGCTTAAGGGTACTGATAAAAAGTTCCTGATCGCTTATAGCAGCTCTGAAAGCCGGTTTTATCAGATGCCTTTTTACACCGAGACCCCTTAAATATATATAACATTGTTTGTATAGGAGTTTCTTATCCTTGAATGTTATGGCCGGCGCATCCAAAGGGACGGATAATTTCATGGAACTCCTGATTACCTCTGAGTAGCCTGACACAATAGGACAATTGTAAGTATTGTCGGTCTTTGCCGTATCACGCTTTTCATATAAGACATAAGGAAAGAAAATCCGGTCAACTTTCTTCTCCACCAAATTGGCAATGTGACTATGTACTAACTTTGCCGGGAAGCAAATATTATCGGACATCACTGATTTCACATTTCGTTCATAAGAAAAAAAGGTGGAAACATCCGACAAGCAAACCGACAAATTGCAATGAAGGAACAGGCTTTGCCAAAAAGGATAATTCTCAAACATATTTAAGCAACGTGGGATGCCGATAGTTAAGGCTTTATTATTCTCAGCCTGCTGTGGGCGGTCAAAGAGCAGTTCATTTTTCTTATTATATAAATTAATGCCCTTCTTTAGATAGTTGCCTTTATTCGAGAAATTATTCTCACATTTGTTACCCGAATAATAAAAGTTTCCATTAATAAACTTGTACTTGAATACCAGACATTGATTCTCACAACCGTGACACTGAATTTGTCTGGTGGTATAAGTACTTGACTGCAAGATCGTATCTAGTGTGATCTCTTGCTTTTCTTCTACCGTCTTGGCATATAAGGCACACCCGTAAGCTCCCATCAATTCGGGACGATCGTTTCGGTAAACAGTCTTTCCTATCAATTGTTCAAGGGCCCTGACTATCGAATCATTACGCATTGTTCCGCCTTGAACAACAATATGATCGCCCAGCTCTTCGGTATCCTTTAACTTTAATACTTTAAACAAACAATTTTTAATTACCGAATAAGATAGTCCCGCAGCAATATCACTGACTGATGCTCCCTCACGCAACGCTTGCTTTACCTTTGAATTCATAAAAACCGTGCACCTTGTGCCGAGGTCGTATGGCGACTGCGAAAGACAAGCCAGTTGAGCGAAATCACGAACAGGATAATTCAGTGATTTGGCAAAAGTTTCAATAAACGAACCGCAACCTGACGAACAAGCTTCATTTATTTCCATCCTTGAAAGTACGCCATTATTCACATAAATGGCTTTCATATCCTGACCGCCGATATCGAGAATAAAGGTCACCTCTTTATTGATCTTTTGTGCGGCCAAATAATGAGCTATTGTTTCGATGATACCTGAATTTAAATGAAAAGCAGCCTTTATCAAATCTTCGCCGTAACCGGTGGAACAACTGCCTTTAATTCTCAGATCGGTACCGCTTTTCTTACAAGCGTCCTGTAATAATTCCAATCCTGTTTTTACGGCAGCAATCGGATTACCATCGTTAGGGTGATAATAAGAGAATAAGATATTGTTGTCTTTATCAATAGCTACAATCTTTGTGGTAGTTGACCCGGAATCAATACCGAGCGTAACATCCTGAATTCCGGACGGAAGTTCTTTGCAAACAATGACATTTCTTGCCTTCTCAACTTTCCATTGTTCATAATCATCTGCGTTCTTAAAAATAGGAGCGAGCCGATTGTGCAAATCACCGGACAGTCTGAGTTGTTCGTTAAAGATTTTTATAATCCCTTCTACGGTATAAACCTTTGATTCGTCGCACGATAATGCTGCCCCCCAAGCCGGAATCATGTTACTTTTTTCCGGCAGGATTATATCTTCCGACTGCAAACCGAGATAATCGATGAATGCTTTTCTTAAAGCGGGTATGAAAGTGAGCGGACCGCCACAGAAAAGAATCGGCGGATTAACGTCGCATCCATGAGAAAGAGTTGCTATGGTTTGCACAGCTACGGCATGGAAGATGGAAGCGGCAATGTCTTCTTTACTAACATTCTTCGCCATCAGATTTTGTATATCGGTTTTAGAAAATACGCCACATCTCGAAGCTATAGAATAAACATGTGTACTATTCAATGCTAATTCATTGAGCTGAGTTATGGATACATTCAATAAGATGGCCATTTGATCAATGAAAGCACCGGTTCCTCCGGCACAATTGCCATTCATACGCAGGTTGGTAACTATACCCTTATTCAAAAAAACGACCTTAGCATCCTCACCACCAATATCGACGATCGTTGATACGCCCTGAGCTAACCTCTTTGCATATTCCGTTGTTGCCACAACTTCTTGAATGAACGGCAAAGAGCACTTTTCAGTAATACCCATGCCCACGGAACCGGTAATGTTTAATGAAATCTCCTGATTACCTATTTTTTTGTATAGCTCATCAAAAAAAGAGTTTATTGTCTCTTGCATCTTGGCCAGATGCCTCCGATAGTTACAAAAGACAATTTCTCCTTTCGCGTCTAAAACAACGATTTTGACTGTGGTGGAACCAACGTCCAAGCCTATTTTATATATCCCCATAGCGAACTAACTTTCTTGTTAGACAATACTGTCAGCCGCAAAGTTAAATATAAAAAATGAAATACGAAAATTTTTTATTCAACTTTCTTCATACCAAACTGCTCCCTTTCCTTACTCATCAGCCCTATATTTAAATTTCGTGTGCTCACATGCACGGGAGCAATAACAAATTCGGGCACATTATAAGAAAAGAAAGAATACTCGTTACTTATAGGATCCTTTTGCGGAAGCATAAACGGTTTGGTGGCTTTTCCGTCCTTATCTATTGAAGAAATATACAAGCGTGTATACAGCCCATCGTCCCGGCGACTACTGAACACAAACCAATGCGAATTACTGCTCCAATCGTGAAAGCTCTCCGTTTCTTTACTGTTCACTTCGGTAAGCGGACGATACTTGCCGGTTCTCAAATCAAGGATATAAAGATCGGCCTCACGATGCCATATAGAAAAATTACCATAATCGGACAGGGTAAACATGATATATTTACCATCAAATGAAGGACGATCAAAGGAAATACTCTTTCCACCAATGTCGCGAGTAGAAATCAGCGTATCGACTTTATCACCGAATGTTCCATTTTGCGCATCAAAATCGATGCTGCAAAGACTATATTTGATCTCTTTATATTGGGCAGGAATATCTTTCTTCTCTGCAGAACAGAAATACAGCTTTTTACCGTCGGCCGAGAAGGCCGGAAAGGTTTCAAAGGCATCTGTCATCAAACGGGGACAAAGCAATAATTTATTTTTTTTCGTATCATAAACAACTACGTCGGAAGCTTTGTCGACAACTTCGATCCGCTCATTGCGAGCTGAATGAAATGCCTGATTGGTCAAATTGTTCGAATAAGCAATATAACGGCCACCGGGATGCCAATAAGGATAAACGCAAGATGAAAGCGTACTATCCACTTTTGTATTCATGAACCGTTCACTACCTTCGCCATGTTGCTGAATTACGGTAGCACCGTGAGCACCACGAACGTGGAAACTCAGGCAATCCGGATTATTGTGACGAAAAGCATGACAGTTAAGACAACTGGTCCTGACTAGAGTATTCTCCATAATAGGCGTTTGGTCAAAATTATCCAATTCACGCTGATAAATACCCATCTTACTATATACTTCATATCCCGGAGCTATGAGCCGATAAACCAATCCGTAATCAAGGGTATCTCTGCTTACATAAATAGGGAAAGGTAGATAATGCCTCCAACCCTTCCCCTTACGAATACATACGGTGACCATAATACTGTCGCCTGCCGTATTAGCAAGCATTTTCTTCCACTTCTTTATAGGAATATCAACAACTTGGTCTTCTTGTATATGAATGCGGCTATCTTTTCCTTGTAATACCACATCAATCAAATCAACCGTATCGGTAGAGATAAAGTTGAGTGGAGCTATACGGCAAGGAATAGTTACACCTACATAATCAGGATAAATTGAAGGATACCGTGCCACATAGACAGGATTGGTAACCGGGCGATTGCACGAAACAACCAGGCAAAGGTACATTGATAAAATAAACCAACTATATTTCATTGTCATTTATTATCTTAGCATTATATACAAAAGAACATTCGGTGACTACTGATGACTATCTAAATACATCAGAGCCTGCCTATAACTGGTTGGCATGCGCTTATAACCAATACTCTCTCCCAACTTTAAACATTTTGAGAAGGCTTTCAAATTATCGGTAAGCAAATAATAAGCCATTAAATACTCAAAAGCCATCCTGTTTTGCTTGTTGTGAACAAATAGGGTACCCAGCATCATATCCTTTTCGGCCGGACTGAAAAGGAAATCTTTCTCGGGGCGACACTTGCGAAGCCATCCGTATTCAGGATGCTTATCAATAGCCTCTTCATTACCCAATAACTTCATGGTACGATTAGCGAACTTACGATAAAATAAAGTCTTTTGCAAAATCTTTAAATACTTTTCGGCAACTTTGTATTCGCCATTAATCAAATTTGTTTCGGCAAGTCTCTTAACAACACGCCCGCTCTTTTCGTAATTCGGGATAGCTTCCATAGCTTCGAAAGCAAAGCGCTGCGAGGTATTGATAAATCCCAAATAATAATAAATTTCATTGGTTACAAGAGGAAGTGTGAAGTCTCGTTGAAAAGTAGGCAACAATCCTTCCGGACCATTCTGAAAGAAAGAAAACATACGATCGGCCATTTGTCCTTCCTGACATAAAGCCAAATTCAAATCGGCCACAGACATCGGTGCCTTTGGTATCTTTTTCTCCGCTTTTTTGATGATCGCCGGCCAATTCTTGCCCCGAACTAAAAAATCATAATTCATAATTTCTTCTTTCTGGAAATTCATATTCTGCCCCAGCACAAACCACGCCAAAAAGAGTATGCCAAATAATTGACAAAAAAACAAAACAGACCTGTGCTTATCTGTTTTTTGAGAAGGCAATGCAGCAAAAACAAGCGGAACAAGGATTATCGGTACCCACATATACATAAAAGAATAAAAATCGGTATTAGGAAAACGATAATAATTCATTCCCCAATAAAGCCGCGGCAAAGTATCCTGATAAAAAGTAGACGTAACGAGCGGCAATATAATAATAATCAAAAGGCCCCCTATTTGCGCTACGATAGCCCCCCGTTTTCGAGAATCTTTGAAACGGAAAATCTCAAACAACACACCAAAGATAATGAACAATACATAAACACCACCAACCCAATAATATAAGATAACCGAACCGATCAATAACGTGAATGTTCGCTTCCAAAGTTTATCCGGAATGAGATAAATACACACTGCTATCAACGTAAGATTCAAGGCGACCAATCCGGCAAGCATCGCATTTTCATCACATAAAAACGACCAATACATCACCGAAGGAATAAATGAAAGCAACATCCACTGCGGTTGCCGACGAAAGCTATTCGACAAAAAAAGTACCAACTCTTGTAACAACATCAAAAGAAGGGCAATGATCAACGCACCAATCCAAGGGAAATAATAGAACTGTGTAAAAAAAGCACCGATATAACCGGACATTCCACCTGGACGGCACACCATATCAAAGAAATAACTGTCTATATATAAGAATAACTGCAACTGTTCCTGGTAATAAAGATGAGAGTAATAGAAGAACGTAAAAAATACAAAAACCAGAATGCCAAAGATCAACGTATAGAGATGACTGGTGTACTTTTTCATAGTTAAAGGGTTTTATTTGAAATTTTCTATCGGCGTATCATGAAACCAACGTTCCACATCCGTCGCAGTAAAAGGCAACATACCCGTTGCCAATTCAGGTATATTAAATGATTTCAATGTCTGGTCATAAGAAGAAGGATCCTTCTGTGGAAGAACAAAAGGTTTATAGGTTTTCCCCTCTTTGTCGATATAGCAAAAATAAGGTTTGCCATAGATACCATCATCACGTTTACTGGCAAAAACGAACCAACGACTATTGGACGACCATGAATGATAAGTATCGGATAATGAAGAATTAACCAGAGGCAAAGAATCGATAGCCGATGTTTTCAAATCCATTAATTGCAAATCACTTTCACGATGCCAAATGGGAAATGTACCATAATCGGCAACTGTATAAAGTATCCATCGGCCATCAGGAGAAGTCTTAGGTTCACAAACGGATTTCCCTTTAATTCTTGCATTATATAAGGTATCGACCTTTGTACCGAATTGGCCTGTTGAAGCATCAAAGGCTATGCGACATAAGCTGTATTTAAGTTGTTTCAGATTTTCAGGCAATTTCAAAGCCTTAACCGTACAAAAATAGATCCATTTCCCTTGAGCCGAAAATACGGGAAAAGTCTCAAGAGCTGTTGAATCCGAAAGCAACGGGGATATGAGAATACGATCTTTATCAAAATCGGCAACGATCACATCTGATTTCGCATCATATACTTCCAGTCGCTTACTGCCCGTTGCATGAAATTCGGGAATAATCTGATTGGTAGAAAAAACGCCATAGCGTCCTTGTGGATGAAAAGCGGCATATACACCGGCCGAAATGGTCAACTTGTTTTTGATAGAAAGTTTGCGCAATTGCCCGTTACGGTTGAGCAACGTTCCACCACCTTTGCCACGTATATGCATCAATGACAACCGAGGATTCTGATTTCCGTAAATATGACAATTCATACAAGCATTATTCACTAAGTGATAATCGGATATGACACTTTCATCAAATGTCTCGATATTGCGCTGCACTAATTGAATATTGTTCCACACCTCGTAACCAGGTTCAATAAGACGATAACTTAAATAAGGATCAATGGCATCGGATACGATTGTCCAATGAAAAGCTCGATATCGTATCCACATTCCATCAACACGCGCAGTAACCTGCACATTGACAATGGATCCTTTTTCTCTTTTTAAAAAAGATTTCCAATCCGATAACGGAAAACAAGCTTTATTGCCTCGGGATCGGATTACAAGACTATCCTGCTCACTACCACTCTCTATACTTCCTTCGCAATGATGACGGATAACCACTTCCAAAGCATCGGCTCCGTTCCTCAATAAAAAATTCATCGGAGCAACATTATAAGGTATAGCTACATCTGTGTAATCGGGATAAATAAGCGGAAGCATATCCTTTAAGATTACATTACGTGGACTTGGCGTACAAGATAAAAGTAACATCAACACGGGGATGATATATAAATCTTTCTTTTTCATATTTTGTAAGTGGCATAATGATAATAGAACCAATAAGTATGTCCGAACAATGGTTGCAATACATGACCATCACCCTTGTTCTTTTTGTAAATTTCGGTATATTCAGAAAGATCATGTATAATATCAGACCGAATACCACACCTTTTTAATTCATCCAAAGTCAATTGCCCTAATGAATAGCAAATGAGCAAAGCTTCTTGATAAATTTGAGGTGTTTCTATCATCTTCCGTTTAATACAATACTGTCGATAATCATTCATAAAACCAACTAATTCTTTGTTCAGCAAATCACCGCAAAGCAAATAATCTAAAGCCATCCGGTTCTCAGGATTAGCATTAAGCAACCCGCGTAATACCATGGGATAAGCATCTGCACGCCGTATCGTATCGGACTTCATTATATATCGTCGTTTGGCATCAAGCCAAGTAGAAACGGAAGGAGAATGTGTAGCAAACATTCTTTTTGCTGCCCAAGTTTTATAAAACAAAGTACAATCAAGCAGTCGGAGATACTTCATCGCACCTAACGTATCATTATTTATCATATTTACCTCTGCCAAACGCTTCACCATTCGTACATTACGGTTGCCCGGAGAAAACACGGAAGCAAGAATAGCCGCATGCTCAGTAAGGGTCATAGCCCCAAGGCGATAAAAAACTTCATTACCGAAATATATATTAAATAATGACGAACGGGAATTGATATCAAGAAACAAACCCTTTGATATCGGTTGATAAAAAGTAAGCAAACTATCGGCCAGTGTACCTTGCTCCGCCTGAGCCAAATTATAAAAATAGCTGACCTGTGGAAGCTTCAATCCCGACCGCCGCGCCATGCGTATAACCTGCCGGGGATGATTGAAATAGGTTTCACAATCTAAGCCAAATAGGGTTTCAGTAATCCATTCCGGTTTTTGCAATTGTCCGAGACCCGGATAAGTATAAATTTCACTACGGGTGAGTAAATACAGGCCACGCAAACAGAGAGGAAAGACTATTGTTATAAGCAATACTATGCCGGGGATGACTATGCGGCGTTGCATTATACCCCTGACGAACAATAAAAGCACAAAAACCCAGCAGCCATAGCCAAAGAGCCAGTAAGTGAGAGGAGATAAGATAAGAGCCATTATCCAGTTTCTTATCTTTGATAAATCTTTAAATCGGCAATAAATTAAAAACATACCCGTTCCACCAATAAGAGCATACGTAGATGAAAGCGTATAGAGCCATCCGAAATGCCGAACCGCCTCAACGGTCATTACCACAACGGCTATGGCATAAGTCCCACGCCGAAATCCGCACTGGACAAACGCACGATGTACGAAATATCCCAAGATCAATATGGAAAAGGTGAGCACTACAGCCCCACCACCAACCCAATAATAGAATTGCGTAAAGAAATCACCGGTCATACATGCCAACCATGCCGGTTTATCAAAATAACTTTGAAGATAATCGGATGTCAAGAGAAACAATTGCATTTGCTCT
>JALNVG010000048.1 GCA_023227685.1 Bacteroidaceae bacterium | reverse complement strand
TCGAAAAGCAATATTTATTTTGTTAACCTTTTATTTGTTTTTTTAATCGAAAGTTGAATAAATGCTAAAAAAAAAAATTATACAAAAGAAATGAAGTAATAAATCTAAGTTTGGTTAACTTTGAATGATGAAAACAGATTTATTATGCTGATCTATAAATTATTTTTATCTTATAAAAGAATACAAGATAGAAGATACTAAAAATAAAAAATGAAAATAAAAATTACCATGATACTCCTAACTATAGGAGTTTTTTCTTTAGGTTCCTGCATCAGGGATGAAGCGCCAAACAGTGAAGCTGATATTACATCATGTAGGGTCACAAGCGGAATATTAATACGTGAAGCGGTAATAACAAATGAAAAAGTGACGCTTTATGTAAATGATTCTGTGGATTTGACAAGACAAAAACCTGAATTCACAGTTACAGAAGGCGCTACGATATCACCCGCAAGTGGTACAATTCGTAATTTCACTACTCCACAAACTTATATCGTAACATCTCAAGACGGAAAGTGGAAAAAATCATATACCGTAGAGTATGTCTTTTCAAATCTACTTACCAAATATGATTTTGAAAAAATAAAGTATTATGAATATACTAATACTGAGACAAATAAAACTATACAATTTTTTCATATATTTTATGATACAGAAATTGATGGTTCTTCAATGGACTGGGGAAGTGGAAATGCCGGATTCATGATTACCAGCAGCAGTTCACCTGCAAAGGATTACCCTACTTGTCAAGATGATAATGGATTTAAAGGAAAATGTGCTAAGTTAACTACACGTAGTACCGGGAAATTGGGAGCCATGTTCAACGCTCCAATAGCTGCAGGCAATTTGTTTTTTGGAACATTTGAAGTCAATATGGATAATATGGCAAAGTCTACTCATTTTGGAGTTCCCTTTAAGCATGTGCCCACAGAATTAGTAGGATATTATAAATATAAGGCTGGCGAAAATTATACAAATGCCAAGAATGAAGAAGTAGCTGAAAAGAAAGACAACTTCGATCTCTATGCCGTATTTTATGAAGTGACAGATGATGTGCAGTATCTTGATGGAACGAATTCTCTTACAAGTGACAACATTGTTTCTATTGCCCGTATCAAAGATAAGAAAGAAACAGATACATGGACTCGTTTCGCTATACCTTTCAACATGTGTGAGAGCAAAAGCATAGACCAGGCAAAAGTGAAAGCTGGAAAATACAACATAGCGATAATAATGTCATCAAGTATAGACGGTGCTAAGTTTAATGGTGCTGTCGGCAGTACATTGTATGTAGATGAAATGCAGTTGTTTTATAAACCAGAAGAAAAGTGATGAAAAATATAATATTATTGATATTAGGCATATTAGTACCGTTTGTTTCTGCTATAGGGCAGAATGAAAGCAGTCAAACATTGATAAATGCGGAAAAAAATGGCTGGGAATACGAAATGAAATTTGGCATAAATATAGGAGGAGCCTCTCCAATACCATTACCTGAAAGTATACGCTCTATAGAGAGCTATAACCCGAAATTTAATGGAATGATAGAAGGAAATGCAACTCGATGGATTGGGGATTCAAAAAAATGGGGCATTTCTGCAGGAATTCGTATTGAGTCGAAAGGGATGCACGCTGGTGCTACGGTAAAAAGTTACAGTACTGAAGTCGTAGATGATGGTAGTAAAGTAAGCGGATATTGGACAGGATATGTTAATACCAAATATAACAGTATCCTCATGACTGTACCGATAATGGCAAATTACAAATTGAATGATCGTTGGAATCTTCGTGCCGGTATATATATGTCTTATATGCTTGATGGCGATTTTTCAGGTTATGTGTCTGATGGTTATTTGCGTCAAGGAACACCAACAGGACAAAAGATTTTGTTTACTAATGGCAAACAGGGAACATATAACTTTTCGGATGACCTACGTCATATACAGACAGGAATTCAAATTGGTGCATCCTGGTTAGCCTACAAACATTTCAGGCTAAATGGTGATTTAGAATGGGGGTTGAATGATATATTCGAGAAGAATTTCAAAACTGTATCATTTAATATGTATCCAATTTATTTGAATATCGGATTTGGATATAAGTTCTAAAGAACTTATATCCAATATTATTCCGATAACTAGTTGAAGCCCAGAGTCTTACTGTTAATTCATTATCTGAACGTTCCTAACTTGTTCCTTTTTTATACAAGTGTCAATTCAATAATATAATCAACTACTTTAGGATGATCTCCCAAATGAAGTACGATACCTTCTTTTACCTTATTAAAGGAAACAGGTGTCTTATCAGTAAATAAAACAGCCGTCTTTATCCTTTTACTTTGAACAGGAATGAAAAGTACCTTATCTTGCAAATTAAGAATATGAAGATATAATTTATTCCCGTGCTGAGTGGATACTCCCCAAGCATGAGGTGCAACCAAGCCATTGCGGGTACCATAAATCGTTTCTCCATATTTCTTCATCCACTCGCCGATTTCTTTCAAATGTAGCAAGGCTTTGGCTGGAAGTTCCCCGTTAGGTTGAGGACCGATATTCAATAAAAGATTCGCATTCTTCCCGGCAGCTTTTACAATAAGACGGATTAAGTCATCCGAAGATTTATAGTCCTGATCGGCTATTTTATATCCCCACATACCATTCATCGTCTCACAAGTTTCCAAAGGAAGTTGTCCTACCTCCTGTCCTGAAGAATATCCGGCAGTATTTTCTCCGGGCAAATCACGCTCAAACATTTGAAAATCTTCGCCATCAAAAGGTTTACGGTGATGATTGTTTCCAATCAGGCAATCGGGCTGCAAATGGTGAATCAGCGTATATAACGAACCAAGTTGCCAATCGAAATCTTTCGGATGATCCCACCAACCGTCAAACCAGATCGCTCCCACTTTTCCATAGCCGGTAAGTAATTCGGTCAACTGATTCTGCATAAATTGATGATAGCTTTTCCAATCCCCTTTAGAATTACTACGACCTGTATCGTGCCCACTCTTACCCCAAGGATAATCTTCGCGACCCCAGTCGAGAAGTGAATAATAACAATGAAGACTGATATCCTGACGGGCACATTCATCAGAGAGTTCTTTCAAGATGTCGCGTTTGAAAGGTGTAGCCTGAACAATATTATAAGGTGTATACCGACTATCGAACATCGAAAAACCGTCATGATGACGAGTAGTAAAACAAATATATTTTGCACCGGAATCCTTGATGGCCGAAACCCATTGGGCCGCATCGAACTTTGAAGGATAAAAGCCGGAAGCTAACTTTGCATATTCCTTATAATTCAAATTTTTAAGATTCATGGTCCACTCACCGGTAGCAAGCATACTATAAATGCCCCAATGGAGGAAAACACCGAACTTCTGATCCTGAAATTCCTGTCGGGCCTTCAAGTTACCTTCAGTAGGCTGATACTTGTTCTGAGCAAAAGAGATCAGGTTCAAGCTCAAAAGGATCATTAATAAACTAATCTTTTTCATTCTCAAATACTATTAAATTATTATTATTCTTTTGTGTGTTATTTTACCTGATATTATTTCAATTCAAATGGTACTTTGCCCCTGATATCACGCGAAGAAGAACCTATGAGCGCGACAAATTTACCAGGTTCGGCCACCCACTCGTGTTTCACATCATTATAATAACTCAGCGCATCCTTATTGATAGTCAGTGAAACTTGTTTCTCTTCACCAGGGGCAAGTTCTACTTTATTAAACGCTTTTAATTCCTTGACCGGACGGGGCAAAGAAGATTTCAAGTCACTGATATAAAGCTGTACAACCTCTTTTCCTTTTCGGCTACCGGTATTTTTCACACTAACCGTAAAAGTAATGGTTCCATCGGCGGTCATTGATTTTTTGTCTGCCATTGGTTTCCCGTATTCAAAAGTTGTATAACTCAATCCATGTCCAAATGCAAAAAGTGGCTGGATTTTTTCCTTATCCGCCCAACGATAACCTACAAAGATACCTTCTTTATAAGTTTCATTAATGCTGTCACCGGGATAAGCTCCCAATGCTATGGCACCATTGTCCTGCAACTTGACGGGGAAAGTAAACGGTAATTTGCCCGAAGGATTTACCTCGCCAAAAAGTATGGAAGCAATAGCATTTCCCGCTTCCGTACCACCATACCAAGCCTCAACTATTGCCGGCACATTCTTTACCCAAGGCATCGAAACTGCATTTCCACTTAAAATAATGACAGCAAGTTTCGGATTGGCTGCTGCCAAAGCCGAGATCAGCTCGTTCTGTTCATAAGGCATATCCAATGTCGTGCGATCTTGACCTTCGGAATCTTGATACGGATCCTTATTCAAACCTCCGATAAAAAGAACCACATCTGCACCTTTGGCTGCGGCAACGGCCTCAGCGCGCAATTTGGCAGGATCAATCTTTTCATCTTTTGGCACTTCGGCTCCTTTCTTGTCTTGCTCGGCAAGAGCTGGCGACTGGTATCCGCGCACATACGTCACTTCAGCTTTATCACCTACCAGAGCTTTGATTCCGGCCAATGGAGAAACTTCGTATTTTGCTTTTAATGAAGATGAACCTCCACCTATAGTCATCCGTTTCACTGCATTTTCACCAACTACAAGAATCTTTTTTTCCTGATTCAAATCAACCGGAAGAATCTTTCCGACATTCTTCAAGCTATTGTTTTGCAACAAGACAATACCCTCTTGGGCAATCGTACGGCCGGCCATCGCATGCGCCTCTGTTCCAAAGGAACCGAAATGACGCTCCTTGGCCATATTGGTACGAAAAACAAGACGAAGCACACGGCGAACTTTATCATTCAAATCTTTCGTTCCTTCCTTTCCTTCTTGTATCAATTTGAGATAAGGATCAGCCAAAAAATAATGATCATAAGCATTGCTTTGTCCCCAAGTCATACCGTTTGTCCAACTACCGAATTCCATATCCAATCCATTATGAATAGCTTGCTCGGTATTATGTACACCGCCCCAATCGGAAATGACTACACCATCAAATCCCCAATCATGTTTCAAAATCTGATTGATGGTATATTGGTTATGACAACAATGTTGGTTCTTGTATTGGTTATAAGACCCCATGATAGCCCAACAACCTCCTTTTTGAACAGCTGCCTTAAAAGGCGCCAGATAAATTTCGTGCAAAGCCCGATCATCTACGATAACATTGATATGACCACGCCACTTTTCTTGGTTATTAAGCACAAAATGTTTTACGCAAGAAGCTACTCCGTTACTCTGTACACCTTTTATGTAAGGAACTACCATTTGAGAAGACAAATAAGGATCTTCGCCAAAATATTCAAAATTACGACCATTGAGCGGAGTACGATAAATATTCACACCCGGGCCAAGCAATACATTCTTATTCCGATAACGAGCTTCCTCACCAATACTT
Source organism: Bacteroidaceae bacterium (assembly GCA_023227685.1). Classification (GTDB taxonomy): domain Bacteria; phylum Bacteroidota; class Bacteroidia; order Bacteroidales; family Bacteroidaceae; genus JALNVG01. The sequence goes on along the minus strand of JALNVG010000048.1, from coordinate 8,750 downwards.
TTACCAAAGAGGGCTGCCATCTGCGGATTCCATGTTGCAGACAAACAAGTCAATGCCGGAAAAGCGATACAAGAATCATTGGTCCATTCGGCACCATTCCATTCATCCCAAAGCACCTCCTGACGTATACCATGAGGACCGTCACTCATCCAATTTTCAGGAATACCGAGACGAGCAACACCTGCCGAACTAAACTTTGACTGCGCATGAATCATGCCTATCTTTTCCTTGAGAGTCATTCGGCTCAAAGCATCTTCTACTCTTTTTTCTATCGGCTGGTTAACATCAAGATAAACCGGCGTTTGCGAAAATGCCGACGTAGCGAAAAGCGACAAGCCTAAAATCATTTGCTGAAGTTTCATCATATAATATTAATTTATAAGTTTATTAAACCAAAAGGCATCATTGATTGACAAAAATAAATATTTTTTTTGGTTTTACATAATTCAAATCTTTATACTGACAAAATAATAAGCACTTATTTAATATTTCACTTTAAATGTGGTCTGACCGACAAGCGGATTTGAATTTAAGACATACTGATTACCCTGACGGGTAAGTGGATGTGCATTGCGCCAAAGCAATATGAGATATGTAGAGCCGAAATCACAATAGAAATGTCAAATATACTCTTTTCAAGAGAAATACACTTTTACCATTATTTCCTTTTGATTTCTCCATATGGTCATCACAAAAGAACCTTTTAGATTCATTTCTTTTTCCAGATTTAGAAGATCATTAACGTTACACACTTTTCGCCCTTCAATTGCCATGATAACATCATTTAATTTTATACCGCACTTCCCCAAAGCTATATGATCAGGAACATACACAACCATCACTCCACATTGATCTTTAAGACCTGTGGCCGACTGCTCTCCCAACGTTTCAATATTCTTCAATTTAGTATCCTGCACAGGAGCAGTTTGCTTTTCAAAACACCCGGTCTGTGTAATCAAACAATTATCCACACGGCAATCTGCCGGATAATTATCATTTGGGGGTCCCTCCGTCAAATCCATATGCTCATAATCCTGTTTCTCATAACTGAAAAGTGGACTACGAACACTTAACGGATCACCCACAAAAGCAAAGCCATCGGCTCCGCTTTCATGTATATAACAGCCATAAAACAACAAGCCTCTATTAAATTTATTTACAAAGACCGTATTTCCACCGACTTGATCGAATTCACAATTTCTGACTTGACAGTTAACTGCGCCGCTGAACATCATTGCTCCTCCTCTGTATATGGTCCAATCACTTCTCAATAAAGGTTCTTTATTGTCCATAAATGTTCTTGCAACATGACGGAATATCAAATTCTCAAAATTGGTATAAGATATATTTTTCCCTTCATTGCCTTCAAAATTGACCAAACAATTAAGCCGCACAATTTCCACTTTTGCTTTATTCATATCTTCGTCGAGCATGGGATAATAATAAAGCATCTGCTGAGAACGATCAAAGAACCATTCACCGGGAGCATCCAATTCTTCGAAAACATTTTCAATAAAACGATATATAGGATGCATATTTATGTTTAAATGAAACATTCATTTTGTACCGAAATCACTTCACTTATTCATTATAACAGAAAATGTAGATTAGATTTTTTCTTTACTATGGTTCTTTTCTCTGCTATCAAATTTCCAGTAATCAAAATCAAACAAGTCTTTCTTTTCATTTCCATGGAAGATGAAAAAGATATCATGAACCCCCATCGCACCTTTTACCGGGCATGAGATCTCTTTATATTTTTTGTCGGAATTAGGTTTTACCTTTAATATACCGACCAATGGTCCATGACTGCTATCAAGATGGATTTCAATATTTCCTCCTTCATTATTGAACGGCATAATATTCGCAGTAAATTTTTTGGCTCCTGAATAACCAAAGTCTGCCCCACGCACAATAATAGAATCTCCATCATCAATTTTAGTTACATAGAGTCCGCCATTTTTGAATTTTTCTGTTTTAACACCTAATCCCCAAGCCATAGTTTCCGCCTCAACACGGTTATATGGATTAAGCGGTTCCAGTTGTTTTACACCTTCTTTCGGCCAATAAGGAATCATCTTTATTGTGCCATCAGGATTATATTCCATTTCTGCTACCGACACAGAACGACGCTCATGATGCTCATAGGTATCATAGTGCATGATGTCATAATTTAATCCAAAGACATATGTGTGTCCCTTATAATCAACAATCCCCGGATGATTACCCCGAGACTTCTCCGTGCGAGGCATAATCTCTCCTGCGGTAATCCAGGGCCCTTCGGGATTCTCCGCCATAGCATAACCAATACCTTCAGGACAACAAGTTGATGCGAAAGCAAGATAATAACGGCCTTTATGTTTGAACATCCAGGGTCCTTCCTGATATAAATAAGGATGTATACTCTGTTTTTTTACTTCACCCGAATATGATATCATATCCTCATTAAGTTTCACATGATATACATCCGGGTTTCCAAAATACAAATATGCTTGTCCGTCATCATCAATAAAAGGAGTTGGGTCTATATCATTCCATACATGATCATCTTTGATAAGTTTTTTACCTAAAGGATCATGAAACGGACCATAAGGACTGTCTGCCATCAAGACTCCGATTCCTTGCCCATGTATAGGACAATAAAGATAGAACTTCCCGTTACGATAGATACATTGTACAGCCCAGGCACCATTATCATGCTTAACCCAATTGAAATTTTCAAGTGAGGCTACGACTCCATGGTCTTTCCAATTAACCATATCTGTAGTGGTATATAACAACCAATCTTTCATTAAAAAGCCGTTGGCATTATCTTCATCATGAGAAGTATAAAGATATAGCGTATCATTATATACCATTGGTGCCGGATCAGCCGTATACTTTGTTTGAATAATCGGGTTTTGTGCAAAAACCGTGAATGGTGTTATCTTTAATAAAGATAAACATACCAAAGTAATTAATTTCTTCATATGAATGTTTTATCATGTAATTATTTATTCAATTAATGCTTTTATCTGTTTACATATTTTCGGCTTAATAATTTATTGAAGATTTAAAGTAACCTCAGCATTAATTAAATTTTGTGCTGAAGCCCTTACTCTTACTGTCCCCGGGGTCTTTCCTGCTTGTACCAACACTTGACAATATCCATTAAAAGCTTTCCGCCAATCTGTTTTTTCAGGATCGTGACAACTTGGATCACCATTCCCCGTTCCTATAATTTTCCCGGGTCCTTCAACAGAAAACATGATTCTGTTGTTTGCCGTAGGCACAATATTACCTTTTGAGTCACGTACTGCAATATTAATTATGGCTACATCTTTCCCGTCAGCCTTAAGTATATTCACATCACTTTTCATAGTTAGTTTAGCAGCATTTCCTGTTGTTACAGTTTTCTCCCTTGCTACAAGTTTTCCTCTTTTATATCCCAGGACTTCTATCTTTCCGGGTTTATAAACAGCATTCCACTCCAAACGAGTAAATGGTTCTGCCTTTTTCTTTCCAAGACTTTTACCATTAACTAACAACTCTACTTCGTCACAATTGGTATAAACGCCCATTCGTATTGTATCACCTTCTTTTCCAAATAAATTCCAATGAGGAAAAACATGTACTAAAGGCTTTTTAGTCCAAGCCGCCTTATACGCATAATACCCATCTTTAGGAAATCCACACAAATCCATAATGCCAAAATGAGAAGAGACACAAGGCCACAAATACGGAGTCGGTTCACCTCTGTAATCAAATCCGGTCCATACAAAAGTTCCGCTAAGATAAGGATAATCGACAATATGTTTCCAATCTTCACCGGGCTGTAATCCCCAGCTTATACCTTTACCGAAATTCGACATATAACCTTTTTCTGTATTATCCTCAAATTCGCCACGTGTGGAAACATAACTTGTAGATTCTGTAACAAACATTTTCCTTTCCGGATAACGTTTCTTATCTTTTACATATTGCATTCCGCGTTGTCCATAATTGTATCCAACCACATCCAGTACGTCACTGTATCCACCCTCATTCCAGCCATGATTCATAGCAGCAGTTACCTGTCTGGAAGGATCAATGTGATGCGCCATAGTTACCAGTCGTTTGAGTATGCGAGTTCCCATAACGCTACCTTCAAGACTTTCCTCGTTTTCCATACTCCACATAAAAACAGAAGGATGATTTCTATCTCTCATCATCATTTCTGTTAAATCTTCAAGACCATCCTTTGAACTACTTAAATGACGATTTTCATCCAACACAAGCATACCAAGACGGTCACATATATCAAGAAGTTCAGCTGTTGGCGGATGATGCGCGGAACGGTAACCATTGCATCCCATTTCCTTAAGCAATTTAATTTTATACTCATTTATCTTATCGGGAAGAGCTACACCAACTCCTGCAAAATCCTGATGATTGGCTGTTCCCTTAACCGCATAAAGATGCCCGTTTAAATAGAATCCATCTTTTTTTACATCAACCGTCCTTTCTCCAAAGATTGTTTCATAAGTATCTATCAGATTCCCATTCTCAAGTACTTCAGTCTTTAATTTGTAAAGGTGAGGAGTCTCCGGAGACCACAAAAGTGGATTTAAGATAATGCTATTCTGGTTCACTTCAATGTGATCACATGCTTTTATGGAATCGGAATAGGTCTGGACATCAATAATTTTTCCTGCAGCATCAATGATCTTTGAAACAAGAGAAAACTTTTTGGAAATATTTTCCTCATTATTCAATACAGTATTAATATGGACAGAAGCTTGTTTCGCAGAAACAACAGGAGTAGTAACATATGTTCCGAAACGTGCAACATGTAGTTTGTTGGTTTTTATCAACCATACATGACGATAAATACCACTTCCTTCATACCACCAGCCTTCACTATCTGTAGCATCAACCTTTACAAGAATTACATTTTTCCCTTCGGATCCATAACGAAGTACTTCTGTCAAATCATAATGTGAAGGAGTATATCCGCTAAGATGAGTCCCCATTAAATGACCATTAACCCAAACTGTGCTGTTTCTGAATATTCCGTCAAATTCAATATAATTTTTTTTACCCTTATCATCGGCCGGTATATCAAATTCTTTTCTATAGAAACCAATTCCTGTTGGATGATAACCATTACCTGCCGGCTGACAACTAATATTATCGTCATGAACAAAAGGTTCTTCAACCAACCAGTCATGAGGTAAATCAACATTTTCCCAGTCTTTGGAGTTATATTCCGCAACTTTATTCCTGTCTGTATATGCTATTTTGGCTTCCTCTCCTTCTATCCTTTTTACATTACAATCAGTAAGCCCACCCTGCATACCGGCTTTCACAGCTTGTTTGATGGCTATATCACCTTTATGAAACTGCCAATCAAAATCAAAATTCTCCCGACTTCTTATTGACTGGGAAAAACCTTTTAACGCTACAAAAAAAAGAACAGCCAATAAAACACTTAATTGCTTTTTATTCATAAGTTATTTTTTCAATAGAAATCAAATATCATTATTTTGACGTAATTACATCTAGTTCAGCGTATCCCACATTATCATTACCTTCAGTATTCTGCAGAGCACGCAACTTGATATATCTGGCTTTTAAGGTATCAAATATCTTTGTTTGCCACAAAGGATTGTTCTTAATATTTGAGAATTCACCATCACTTGCCAAAGTCCAATTCACATTATCTTCAGACACATAGAACTGATAATGTGTTATAATGCCAGGATTCCATAAACCCTGATCAGGCAAATAACGGAAACCTGTCAGAGTACAGATTCGTCCTAAATCAATGACTAAATCTGCCGGTAGTTTTATATTTTGCGGCTGATGCCATGCTGTTGAAGCTCTTCCATCTAAAACATCGTACACTTTTTCATCACTGATACCAAGTATTTTCCATTCTTTTCTGGGAATATCAAAATTTTCCTGATTGATAGGACTCATTTTCTTTGTTAATGCATCATACGCAATAGCTTTAACCTCAACTTTACCGTTCGTCGGAACAGGACGAAAATATCGGGCAGATTTAATTGTTGGATTACTTCCATCAAGAGTATAATAAACAACAGATTCATTATCTACCGGAGTGATTACAATTTCTCCTGATTGTTTTCTTATAATCTGAGGAGCCATCAATATTTGAGGTGCATTATATACTCCAATATTCGAAATCAAAGGACACGCTTTTGAATCTATAATATTCAATTTTATTTGAGTAGCTTTAACAGATGGAAACCGTAATATTCTCTTATATCCGATGGTTGTAGCTTGTGCAATAATTTTCCACTTTCCAGCTACAAGTGCTTGAACATTAAATGATTTGACACGCTGTCCCAAGCGAATATATTCCTGGACAAGAAAACGATTAAAAAGGGTAGGCTTTCCGAAATCAATAGTAAGTGATGCTACATTCACATGATCATCGGTTGCCCAATAAGTATTGCCATCCTTATCAATTGCATTTTGCGGAGAAAAATCAAGATTATTATCCCGAACATTAGAAGCTATAGCTTTTTTCTTCTCTACCAGATTAACAGCAAAAGCCTCTTTAATTGCCTTTTCGAATTCAATTCCGGCTTTTTCGTCTGTCGGATGAATCAACCCATCCTTATCTATCGGGAAATTGAGAAGCATTGTTGCATTACGCCCAATCGAATTATAATAGAGATCCATCAATTGTGATAAAGACTTCACCTTTTTATCCTCACTTGGGTGATAAAACCATTCAGGACGAATTGATGTGTTAACCTCACCCGCTACCCAGGAATCTCCGTTTTCCAAACCATTACGTAACATTTTTTCCGAGACATCCCCTGTTGCATTCAACAGACTCCAATTCGTTTCACCTACACAACCGGCTTCCGTTCCAACCCAACGAAGATCAGCACGGTCACCCCCATCATTCCATATCACGATTTTAGGTTGTAACTTACGTATCATTTTATATGTGTTTTTCCAATCATAATATGTTTTACGGTCAATTTTACGACTTTCTCTCGCACCTCCATAATAACCTGTACCACCATTGGCCCCGTCAAACCATATTTCAAATATATCTCCGTAATTGGTAAGCAATTCTTTTAATTGATTTCTAAAATACGTAATGTATTCCGGTTTACCATAACCGGCATAATTTCTATCCCAAGGAGAAAGATAAATACCAAGTTTTAATCCGTATTCTTTACAAGCTTCTGACAACTCCCGCACGATATCACCTTTTCCATTTTTCCAAGGAGAGTTTTTTACGGAATATTCCGTGTATTTTGAAGGCCACAGACAAAAACCGCTATGATGCTTTGCTGTTACAATGATACCTTTCATTCCGGCTTCTTTACATACGCGTGCCCATTGTCTGCAATCCAGTTTAGCAGGATTGAAGATACTCGGATTCTCGTCGCCAAAGCCCCATGACATATCTGTATATGTATTGACTGAAAAATGAACAAAAGCATAACGCTCCATTTCTTGCCAACGCATCTGATTTTCTGATGGTATCGGACCTACAGGTTTGGGAATATTAATATCTTTGGAAAAAGCAAAGTTCCATACAAGGAACAATAATGCAACAAACTGGATTCTTTTAGCTGTAAACATAATTTTACGGTAATGGTTATATTATACAAATAAAACAAATAAAAATGACATAAACGAAAATATAACATTATTATACAAAACTAGATTTGATAATAATTAACTCATATTAATAAATCTATTTTAACCATGAGAAAAAAATTATACTGACAAAATAATAAGCACTTATTTAATATTTCACTTTAAATGTGGTCTGACCGGCAAGCGGATTTGAATTTAAGACATACTGATTACCCTGACGGGTAAGTGTTACTTCTGTTAATATCCGGTTAGAAGGCAAACAGACTTTTCCCGTAACGGTTTTTGCTCCTGTAGAATAAACATTCAACGTCAATTTCGACCAATCCATTTGGGATGTGCATTGCGCCAAAGCAATATGAGGTATCACCGCACCATCTCTAATCAGGATAACTGCCGGAATCTTCCCTGCATCAATTTTATTCCAACCTTGTGAGTATACTTTTCCATCTTGATAGTCAATCCACTTGCCGCCAGGAAGATAAACATTTCTCGACTTTCCGGATTCGAACATCGGAGCAACCAACATATCGGAGCCGAAGAGATATTCATCATCTATCTGCCAAGTATAAGGATCATTGGGATATTCTATACACAGCGAACGAACCATAGGCAATCCCTTCTCGGTACAATCTTTAGCTTGTGCATAAACATAGGGCATCAATTTATATTTCATATCCGCACATTGCCTGTAAGCATCTACAAAAGAATCATTATATAACCAAGGCTCGGTAGGAGGTGCTCCATGAGAACGTGTATGAGAGGTTAAAAAGCCAAACGGTAACCAGCGACGATACAACTCTTCGGGACTACTGGTTACAAATCCTCCTATATCATGACTCCAAAATGCAAAACCGCTTAATCCGAAAGATAAACCTCCACGCAAGGTACTAAGCATACCCATATCGGTATTGGCTGCATCTCCACCCCAATGAAGCGGATAACGCTGAGAACCAGCCCAAGCACTTCTTGCCCAAATAATATTTTCACCTTTCACCTTACGGGTGACGTCGGCCACAGCCTTGTTATAGCGCAAAGGATAAAGATTATGTTCGTATAATCCACCTTTCCCTGAAGCATAAAAACCATTAAGCGGAGCTGCTTCGCCAAAATCAACTTTGATGGCCCCCACACCCATAGAAAGC